>DATCNF010000274.1:0-3620 GCA_036565325.1 Candidatus Dormiibacterota bacterium
CCGCCGGCGCCGTGGTCTCCGCCGCCCTCGGCATGCTGGCCCAGGGCGGGCCCGGGGGCCCGCTGACCGCGGCCGAGCAGCAGGCACCCGCGCTGGCACGCACCATCCGCGCGATCGCCAACGGCGCCAGCGGGGGCAACGTCAGCGGCGCCCGCATGGCGCTGGCCGCCACCGCCGGCCCGCTGGTCCAACCCGAAGCCCTGGCCGCCGCGGCCAGTGAGCTGGCCAGGCGAACACCGATAGGGGTGCAGCCTCCCTCCCCAGGACCTGGGGAGGGTCGGGGTGGGGACGTTCCTGAACCGCTGCCGCTGAGGCGAGAGGCGCCGGCAGCCGCACCCGCCCTCCCCCCGCGTCGCTACGTGGCCACCGCGTCCGACTTCGAGGAGCTCCGGCCCGGGATCGACTGGTCCCGCTTCGCCCGTCCCGCGGCCATCGTCGCGGGCCTGGCCCTGCTCGGGATCCTGGGCATCCTGCTGGTGCCCAGGCTGCTCAGCGCGGGCTCCGGCCAGACCGCGGCCATCACCCCGGCGGCCCCGGCCAGCCAGGCGCCGACCACCCGGCCGACCGGCGCCCAACCCACGCCGCGGCCGAGCGGGCCGCCCAGCTTCGGGCCCGCGGCCTCGGGTGACGTCAAGTCCGTTCTGATCGCCCCCAACGGCGCCTGCGCGGTGGGCGGGCAGTGCGCGGTCGAGGTCACGGTCAAGACCACCGTGGCGGCGGCACCCAACGACGTCACCTGGACGATCAAGGCCTACGACCCCTGCACGGGCAGGGTCAGCGACGTGGGCGCCGACAAGGTCACCGAGCAGAACACCTGGAACACGGTGATCGGCGACCGCACGGTCACGCTGCCCACGACGCGCGGAGCGCTCCAGGTGGTGGCCGTCACCAACGCTCCCGCGACCGCCGCCTCCTCCCCGATGAGCGTCGGGACGGGTTCCTGCTGAGGACCGAGCCCCGGCCGGGCCGCCTGCGCGGCCTGCTCGTCGACATCGGCCCCCTTCGCGAGTCGCGCGAGTTCCGGCTCCTCTGGACCGGGCAGCTGATCTCGATGACGGGCCGCCAGATCACGCTGGTGGCCGTGGCCTACCAGGTCTACCTCCTCACCGGCTCGACGCTGGCGGTGGGGATGCTGGGACTGGTCCAGGCCGTCCCGCTGATCGTGGCGGGCCTCTATGCGGGGGCGCTGGCCGACCGCTTCGACCGCAAGCTGGTGATGCTGGCGAGCCTGGGGATCCTCGGGCTGACCTCGCTGGCGCTGGCGCTGGGCGCCGCCGCCGGGCGGCCGCCGCTCTGGTTCATCTACGTGGTCACGGCGATCAGCGCCGGCGTCTCGACCGCCGAGCACTCGGCCCGCTCGGCGACGGTGCCGCGGCTGGTGGGCCCCCAGCGCCTGCCGGCGGCGCTCTCGCTGACCCAGGTGCTCTTTCAGTTCGCGCTGGTGGCCGGGCCCTCGGCCGCGGGGGTGGTGATCGCGGCCGCGGGGCTGCGCTGGGCCTACGCCATCGACGTCGCCTGCTTCGCCGCCGCCATCGCCTGCGTGCTGAGGCTGCGCCCACTGCCGCCGACACCGGAAGGGCGCACCGTGGTCATCGGCTGGCGCGCACCCACCGAGGCGCTGGCCTACGCACGCGCCAACCCGGTGCTGCTCTCGATCTTCGCCGTCGACCTCAACGCCATGGTCTTCGGCATGCCGCGGGCGCTCTTCCCGGCGCTGGCGGCCCACTACTTCCGGGTCGGGCCGCAGGGCCTGGGGCTGCTCTACGCCGCGCCCGGGGCGGGGGCCCTCGTGGGCTCGCTGCTGAGCGGATGGGTGTCCCGGATCCGGCGCCAGGGCCGGGCCGTGCTCTGGTCGGTGGCGGCCTGGGGCGGGGCCATCACCCTCTTCGGCTTCTCGGGCGGCCTGTTCCCGCTGGCGCTCTTGCTGCTGGCGGTGGCCGGGGCGGCCGACATGGTCAGCGCCGTCTTCCGGGGCACCATCATCCAGCTCTCCACGCCCGACCGCCTGCGCGGCCGGGTGGGCGCGCTCAACAGCATGGTGGTCACGGCAGGCCCGCGCTTCGGCGACGTGGAGTCGGGAGTGGTCGCGGCGCTCACCACCCCGATCTTCTCGGTCGTCTCAGGCGGGATCCTGTGCCTGGTAGGGGTGGCCGCCCTGGCGGCCGGCGTGCCGGCGCTCAGACGCCAGGCAGCAGACCGATGACGCTGAGGTTGTGCATCGCCGTAATGGCCAGCACCGCCACGCAGAGCTGGAGGCCGCGCCAGACCAGGGCTCCGGCCACCGCCGCTCGCCGTTCCGGAGCGGCCCAGCAGCGCCGGACCAGGAGCACGGCCGCGGTCATCGCCACCACCAGGCTGCCCTTGACCACCCAGAGCAGGCCGAGCCCGCCCGCGGCCAGGAGCCCGGCGGCGACCGAGTTGGCCTCGATCGCGCCCCGCGCCATCGCCGCTTGGGTCGTCAGGAGGTCGGCCAGCTGGCCGAGGGCCAGCAGGAGCACCCAGACAGCGATCCGCGAGCCCCGCAGGCTGCGCGTCTGCGTGATAACAGCCATGTAAGCATTAATGCTACCGCGAGACTATGAAAAAGGGCGGGCGCTGGGTTGGCGCCCGCCCTTCCGAAGGGGTAATAGTCGCTAGAGGTAAAGGCCTAGCCGAACTCGACCGCGATGTAACCCGCCCCGTTGGCAGCCACCTTCCAGGCGGTGCCGACGTAACGGTAGGGGCCCATGATGTTGGCGCGGTGGTCCGGGCTGTTCATGAACATGGTGTTCAGTTGGCCGTCGTTGATCCCGGCGCTGGTCCAGCCGACGTTCTCACCGGTCTGCGAGGAGCCGAGGCCGCACCCGAAGTCGGCGGAGGTTCCGCCGGCGTGCGAGATGGCGCCCGCATTGGCCATCCGGACCGCGTTCGAGTAGGCGACGCCGGCCAGGCAGGAGCTCCACTGCAGGGGCGGCAGGCCGGCCGCGGCGCGGTCGGAGTTGATCAGCGCCTGCTGCCCGGAGCCGATCGTGATGGCCGGTGGGGCCGAGGTGTGGCTTCCGCCGCCGCCACCGCCCGAGGGCTGGGCGTAGCCGGTGTACCCGCCGGCGGCGGGGACCTCGGCCGGCGCTGGGGGCGGCGCGCTGTCGGTCACGACAGGAGGCACGGTCGAGAGCGCCGGCAAGCCCGGCATCCCGTTCATGAACTGGCCGCTGATGACGTCGAGGGCCCGGGCGCCGGCCTGGGCGTGAACCGGGGTGGTCTGGTGGTGGGGGGCGGCCAGCTGTAGGTGGCCCAAGGAGAAGGTAGTGGCGAGGCCGGCGATCACGAAAACGCCGAGCCCGCGAAGTGCATCAACCATTGATCAACACTTCGACGGATTGGCCGAACCTTTGGCGGGCCTGGGCGTAAAGAGGGGTTAAACAGTGCCAGCCGTTCGTCGGCGATCTGGCCTGCGTAAGATCTGAGGCCGAATGGGGGGTGCTCGAGGCCGCCTGCTCATCATCGAGGACTCCCCGGAAACCTCAGAGCTGCTCGCCCTGGTCGTCGAGGAGGAAGGCTTCAGCCCGGTGGTGAGCAGCACCGGCCAGGAGGGGCTCGATGCCTTCGAGGCCGAGCGCCCGGTGGCCGTCCTCCTGGAC
>DATCNF010000275.1:0-4710 GCA_036565325.1 Candidatus Dormiibacterota bacterium
GTTCCCTCCCTGTACCCCTTCATATCCCGGCCGGTCTGGCGCGCCGAGAGCGGGCAGGCCGGCGCCAAGGCGCGCAAGGAGGGCCGCAGCGCGGGCGACGTCCGGCTGGTGGTGCCGGTGGGCACCCAGGTCGTCGACGATGAATCGGGCCAGGTCCTGGCCGACCTCGACCGGGAGGGCGCCGAGGCGGTGCTGGCGCGCGGCGGCGCCGGGGGGCGGGGCAACATCCACTTCAAGAGCTCGATCAAGCAGGCGCCCGACTTCGCCGAGCCCGGCCACAAAGGCGAGGAACGCAGGCTCCGGCTGGAGCTCAAGCTGCTCGCCGACGCCGGTCTGGTCGGCCCGCCCAACGCCGGCAAGTCGTCCCTGCTGGCGGCCATCTCCGCCGCCCGGCCCAAGATCGGCGACTACCCGTTCACGACCCTTGACCCGGAGCTGGGGGTGGCCGCCACGCCGGCGGGCGACCGGCTGGTGGTGGCCGACATCCCGGGCCTGATCGAGGGCGCGGCCCAGGGCGCCGGCCTCGGCCTCCGCTTCCTGCGCCACGTGGAGCGCACGCGGGTGCTGGTCTACGTGGTCGACGGCTCGACCGAGGATCCCTTCGGCGACCTGGCTAAGGTGCGGGCCGAGGTCGCCGCCTATTCGGCCGAGCTGGCGCGCCGGCCGTCGCTGACGGCGGTCAACAAGGTCGACCTGGCGCCGGCGGCTGCCTTGCGCCGGCGGACCCGGCGCCCGGGGGTGCACTTCGTGTCGGCCATCACTGGCGAAGGCGTCCCCGAGCTGGTGGGCGCGATCCACGGCGCGGTCGCCGAATCGCCGCCGCCGGCGCCAACGGTCGTGCCCGCGGCGCCGGTGCAGAAGCTGCCGCGCCGCCGGTCGAGCGCACCCCCGCCGGCGGTGCGCAAGCAAGCCTGGGGCTACGAGGTGGTCGGTGAGCGGGCCCAGGCGTTGGTCGAACGCGCCGACTTCGACTCCCAGCACTCGTTCGACTGGTTCCAGGTCCAGCTCCACCGGCAGGGCATCACCGCGGCGCTCGAGGAGGCCGGGGTCCAGCCGGGAGACACGGTCCGGATCGGCGAGCTCGAGTTCGAGTACCAGCCGGGATGAGAATCGGCGTGGTGGGGGGGACCTTCGATCCCATCCATCTCGGCCACCTGGCGGTCGCGCAGGCCGCCCTCGAGTGTGGCCGCCTCGATCGCGTGCTCCTGGTCCCCTCGGCCCGACCCCCCCACCGCCGGCCGGCGGAGGCCACCGCCGAGGACCGCCTGGCCATGACCCGCCTGGCCGCGGAGGCTCTGGACCGGATCGAGGTCTCCGACGCCGAGCTCCGCCGCGAGGGCCCCTCCTACACGGTGGACACGCTGGGCGAGCTGCGAGCCGAGCATCCCGACGCCGAGCTGTTCCTGGTCCTGGGCTGGGACGCCGCCCGCGACATCCGGCTCTGGGAGCGCCCGCGGCGCGTCTTCGAGCTGGCCCGGGTGCTGGTGGTCAACCGGCCCGGGCTGGCTCCGCCGACGGAGGCCGAGCTGCGCGCCGCGGGCCTCGATCCCGAGCGGGTGCTGCTCTGCGACCAGCGCACGCCCGACGTCAAGGCCACCCGGGTGCGCGCGGTGCTGGCCTCCGGCGGCGAGCTGGACGGGCTGCTGGTCCCGGCCGTTGCCCGCTATATCTCCGAGCACGGTTTGTACCGCGGTACCGATCGGGAATAATGCCTGGCGTTGACTGACGAGCTCACGCCGCGGGGCGTGGCCGACGAGCTGCTGGCCGTCGCCGAGGACAAGAAGGCGTGGGAGCCGGTCGTGATCGACGTGCGCGGGCGCACCACGATCGCCGAGTTCTTCGTGATCTGCGAAGGAGATACCGATCGCCAGGTCCGCGGCATCGCAGACGCCATGCTCGAACGGCTGCGCGAGCGCGGTATCAGGCCGCTGCGGGTGGACGGGTACGAGGACGCGAGCTGGATACTGCTCGACTTCGACTCCGTGCTGGCGCACGTCTTCCTGCCCGGCGAGCGCTCCTACTACGACCTGGAAAGCCTGTGGGCCGCGGCGGCCAAGGGCCGCAACCCAAAAGCGATGTAGTAGCTACACCGCACCTGCCCTAACAAATGATGGGAATTCGCAATATTCCTGATAGGATTGCCATCAGATGTTCTCCTGCAACAAAGGAGTGGGGTATTGAGCAGCGACGAGGTAAACGTCCTCTTCATCGAGGACGATCCGACCGTGGCCCAGATGTACAAGCTCAAGCTGGAGCTCGACGGTTACCAGGTCAACATGGCCAAGGATGGGGAAGAGGGGTTGCGTCTGGCGCAGGAGCTGAAGCCCGACATCATCTTCCTCGACATCCGCCTGCCCAAGATGGACGGCTTCGCGGTCCTCGAGGGCCTGCGCTCCTCTGACGACACCCGCCACATCCCGGTCGTGATCCTCTCCAACTACGGCGAGCGCGAGCTGGTCGAGCGGGGTCTCAAGCTGGGGGCCCTCGAATACCTGATCAAGAGCCAGACGACCCCCGCGAACCTGTCGCGGGGTGTCGAGGGCTGGCTGAAGGAGTAGTGGTGGCGCGTGCCAGGGGCTCGCTGCAGCCCGGTTTCGACCTCGACAAGCCCCTCTACACGATCAGTGTGGCCTCGGAGATCCTGGAGACGCACCCGCGCACACTGATGCTCTACGAGGACGTGGGGCTGATCGAGCCCTTCCGCACCACGACCAACCGCCGCCGCTACTCGCAGCGCGACGTCCGCAAGCTGCAGGTGATCCAGCACCTGACCCGGGAGAAGGGCGTCAACCTGGCCGGAGTGCGCCACATCCTCTCCCTTTTCGAGGCCATGAAGAAGCGCGGCCTGGAGCCGCCGCCCGACCTGCGGGAAGTATTCGACCGGTACTCAGAGATCATCTGAAAGCGCCCAAGGGCGCTGTCGGAAAAGCTCATAGAGGGTTGACTGGGCTTCCCGGCTGGGAGCTACAATGGCCGGTAGCGCTTCGCCACGGCGAAGCTTGACTTTGCCCTCCCTCCTTTCTTGAGGGTCCCTCGCCTCCCGGTGGGGGACCTTCTATTTTGAGCCGATGAACGTCGGCGTCGACCTCACCGCATGCTGGCGGCCGCGGGTCGGCATGGTGACCCTCTCGGTGGACCTCACGCGCGCCCTGCTGGCGGAGGGCGCCGCTGAAGAGTGGACGCTGTTCTGCAGCCGGGAGCGGGTTCCCGCCCTCGCCCAGGCGGAGGCGCGGTTCGTCCTCTCCCCGCACCGGCACGAGCTGCCCAACAAGCTCACCTGGCTGCCCGCCGTGGAGGCCGCCGCCGGCCTGGACGCCATCCTCTACCCGTACTGGCCGAGCCCGCCGCGGCGGCGGCGAGGGGCGCCCCCGGCGGTCGTCTTCGTCCACGACCTCGCCTTCCGCGTCCGCCCCTCGGAGGTGCCCTGGCAGCAGCGCGCCTACCTGGGCGCGCTCTTCCCGCGCTCGCTGCCCGCCGCCGGGGCGGTGCTCGTGCCCTCGGCCACCACCCGCGGCGACCTGCTCGCCGCCTACCCGGCGGTCGAGGCCGCCCGGGTCCACGTGGTGCCCGAGGCGGCCGGTTCCCTGGGTTCGGAGGTCGGGAAGCTGCCCGCCGGCCTGGCGCCCGGCTTCCTGCTCGCCGTGGGCACCGTGGAGCCGCGCAAGAACTATCCGCGCCTGGTGGCCGCCTACCGGCGGCTGCACGACGCGCCGCCGCTGGTGGTGGTCGGCCGCGAGGGCTGGGCCTACGGCGAGGCGCTGGAGCTGCTGCGCTCGACACCCGGCGTGCGCCTGCTCGGCCACGTTCCCGATGCCGAGCTGCTCGCGCTCTACCGCGGCGCCTCGGCCCTGGCCTTCCCCAGCCTCTATGAGGGGTTCGGGCTGCCGCTGGTGGAGGCGATGCGCGAGGGGCTGCCGGCGCTGATCGGCAACCGGGGCTCACTCCCCGAGCTGGCCGCCGGCGCCGCCCTCGAGGTGGATGCCGAGGACGCCGACGCGATCGCGGACGGGCTCCGCCGCCTGCTCGAGGACAGCCGTCTCCGCCGCCGCCTGGCCGCCGCCGGGCAGCGCCGCGCTGCCCAGTTCAGCTGGGAGCGCGCGGCTCGGGAGACGCTCAGCATCCTGCGCGCGCAAACTTGACCGGGTGAGCGAGGCACCGCGGATCCGGGTCCTGGCGCTCTTCGACGAGGACGGCCCGCATCGCTACGCGTCACTGTCTGGACCGCTGCTCCAGCGCCTGCACGATCTCCAGGTCGACGTGGGCGGGCGCGTGGAAGGCCACCACGTGGTCCTGGTGGCCGCCGACCGGGTCCCCGACGTCGAACGTTCGGCGGAGCTGGCGCGAGTGCTCCAGCAGGGAGGCGGCATCGTCGCCCTGCACGGAACGCTGGGCGCCTGGACGCGCGACCCTCGCCTGGCCCAGCTGGCCGGCTGGTCTCCGGGCGAGCCGGGCCCGGAGACCGAGCTGCTGGTGCGCCCGGTGGCCGGGCACCCGGTGACCGACCGGCTGGACCCCGAGCTGAGGCTGCGCGACGAGCTCTTCCTCTCGGACCCGCCACCGGCGGACGCGACCGTGCTGCTGACGGCGCCCTGGCACTACAGCGACCGGGTCGTCGCCTTCAGCCGGCCGGTGCGCGCCGGCCGCCTGGTGCACCTCGGCCTCGGGCACGGGCGCGCGGCCTGGGACTCCGAGCTCTTTGCGCGCCTGGTC
>DATCNF010000276.1:0-7295 GCA_036565325.1 Candidatus Dormiibacterota bacterium
CGGTTGCGGCGGGCGGCCTCGCGGCCGCGGCGGGCGGCGTCGCGGGTGGCGATCGGACCGAACCGGAGCAGAGATGGATCCACGAGGCAGCGCGCGCGGTTGACCAGGATCTTGGGCTCACCGGGGCTTGGCTCGACCACCGCGGTCCGCTCCAGCACCGCCGTCACCCAGACCTGGCGCCCATCCACGGTCGCCGGGAAGTCGGGGAGGATCATGACCTCGTTCTCGTGGGCAACAGTGCTGAGGGGCACCAGCTTGGTCGTGGGCGCTGACATGACAGCAATGCTATCACTTACCAGCCCAACCGCTGTCAAGTTTTATGTAAGCCGACCTTCCCCTTAGCAGGTGACTCCGGGACTCGGACAGCCGCCGAGTGCCGCGGACCGCCGAACGGGCGCCAGCCGTGGGCGAGGGCGATCCAGACCAGCACGATCACCAGGCCGATCGCCACCGCGTAGGGCAGCAGGTGGGCGGGGATGAGCCGGAACAGGCGGAAGCTCTGGCGCCCCAACGCGCGGCCCAGCATCAGGAAGATGAGCGCCCAGATCGAGCTCGAGATCATCACGCAGGGCACGAACACGCGGTAGCGCATATGGAACATGCCGGCCAGCGCCGACAGGTAGATGCGCATGCCCGGGATGTGCCGGCCCACGATCACCGCCCACGGCCCATAACGCTTGAAGATCGCCTCGGCGCGCTCCAGCCGCTCCTGCGTCATGCCCACGAACCGGCCATAGCGGAGGATGAAGCCGCGCCCGTAGGTGCGGCCCAGGGTGAAGAGGCCGAGGCTGCCCAGCGTGGCGCCGGCGACGACGGCCAGGAAGGCGGCCCAGAAGGGGATCGCGCCGGTGGTCGTGAGGTAGCCGGTGACCGCGATCGCGGCGTCGCCGGGGGCGGGGAGGGGAATGCCGAGCTCTTCGGCGCCGATGACCAGGAAGGTGCCGATCGCCTGGTGGTCGCGGATGAAGCGGCCAACGAGGCGGGTCAGTGGGCGATACCAATCGGGGGTCTGGGCCCAACTCGGCAGGTACCACGCAAGGCGGATCGAGAGGCTTAGCAGCATGGTTGAGGGCGCCGACGGATTCTAAGCACCGCCTACACGCCCACTGTACCTCCGGCTGTTAAGAACGGGGGAGAACTTGCAGGGTGCGCAGGGGCGGCGGCTCAGGGGGCGCCTGGGCGGCCAGCGGTTCCAACTCGTGCGCATCGCGCCAGAGGGGCCGGCAGCCGAACTCCCTCGCGAAGTGAGGCGCGTAGCCACGGCCGGCGGCCTCGACGCTCAACGAGGGACCGCCCAGGCGCTCCACCGAGGTCACGTCCTTGTCGTCCAGCCCGCAGGGCACGATGCCTCCGAAGTACTCCAGGCCGGGCGTCAGGTTGAGTGCGAAGCCGTGGTTGCTGACGTGCTGGTTGAGCTTGACCCCGATCGCGGCCACCTTGGCGCCGCCCGACCAGACGCCGGTCAGCCCGGGCCCGCCCGGCTCGGCGGGGATCCCAAGCTCGGCCAGGTATGCGATCAGCGAGCGTTCCAGGCCGCGGATGTAGCTGAGGATGTCGCTGCCGAGGGCCGGCAGGTCGAGTATCGGGTAGCCGACCAACTGCCCGGGCCCGTGATAGGTGACGTCGCCCCCCCGGTCGGACCAGACCACCTCCACCCCGCGGCGCCGGCGCTCGGCGTCGTCCCAGAGGACGTGGTCGAGGGTGGCGCGCCGGCCCATCGAGAAAACGTGCTCGTGTTCGAGCAGCAGCAGCGCACTGGGCGCGGCGCCGGCCCGGACCTGCTCCACCAGCGCCCGCTGGAGATCCCAGCAGGGCCGGTAGCCGATCCTACCCAGCCAGTAGGTTCGGACGGTCTTTGGGGACTTGCTCATCGGCGTGGTAGGAGCTGCGCACCAGGGGCCCCGACTCGACGTGGCCGAAGCCCATGGCCATGGCCGCCGCCTTGAGCTCCACGAACTCCTCGGGGCGGTAGTAGCGCTCGACCGGTGCGTGCTTGGCGCTGGGGCGCAGGTACTGGCCGACGGTGAGGACGTCGATCCGGTGCGCCCGCATGTCCCGGAAGACGGCCAGCAGCTCGTCCGTGGTCTCGCCGAGCCCGGCCATGACGCCCGACTTGGCGACCATCTGGGGCGCCAGCTCTTTCACGTAGGCGAGCAGCCCCAGGCTGTTGGCGTAGACCGCCTTGGGGCGGATCTTGGAGTACAGCCGGGGGACCGTCTCGGTGTTGTGGTTGAAGATGTCGGGGCCTGCCTCGACCACCGTGCGGATGGCCTCGCGGTCGCCCTGGAAGTCGGGCGTCAGAACCTCGACGGTGGTGCCCGGGCTGCGGCGGCGGATGGCACGGATGGTGCGGGCGAAGATGCCCGCGCCGCCGTCCCGGAGGTCGTCGCGGTCGACGCTGGTGATCACGGCGTGACGCAAGCCGAGCTGGGCCACCGAGTCGGCGACGCGCAGGGGCTCGCCGAGGTCGAGCTCCAGCGGCCGGCCCGAGGTCACCGCGCAAAAACGGCAGGCGCGGGTGCAGGTGTCGCCCAGGATCATGAAGGTGGCGGTGCGCCGGTTCCAGCAGTCGAAGATGTTGGGACAGCGCGCCTCTTCGCACACGGTGTGCAGGCGCTGCTCGCGCACCAGCTGCTTCAGCTCCTTGAAGTCCTCGCCCTCGCGCACGCGCACGCGAATCCACTCCGGGAGCCGGCCGGCGGGGTTGATCACCTGTGCCACGCGTTCGCCCTCAGAGCCTGAGGCTGGACGGCGTCCAGCTCTCCAGCCGCTGCTTGATCCAGCTCACGAACTGGCCCGACATCTGGCCGTCGATGATCCGGTGGTCGAAGGACAGGCACATGTTCATGATGCTGCGGACCGCGATCCCCTCACCTATCACAACCGGCCGGCGGAGGATCGATTCCGTGGTCAGGATCGCGGCCTGGGGCTGGTTGATGATCGGCTGGCTGGCCACCGAGCCGGTGGCGCCGGTGTTGTTGAGGGTGAAGGTGCCGCGCTGCACGTCCTCCGGCTTCAGCTGCTTGCTGCGGGCGCGGGTCACGACGTCGTTCATCGAGCGGGCAAGGTCGGTGAAGCCCATGCGGTCGGCGTCGTGGATCACGGGCACGATCAGCCCGTCCGGGTAGGCCACCGCGATCCCGAGGTGGACGTACTTCTTGAGCAGGATCCCGTCGTCGGTCCAGGTCGAATTTAGGTAGGGGTGCTCCTTGAGCGCCTCGCACAGGACCTGCGCCACGAAGGGCAGGTAGGTGAGCGTGAAGCCGTGGCGCTGGCGAAAACCCTCTTTCTCCGCCTCGCGGTACTTGACGAGCTCGGTGACGTCGACCTCCTGGAGCGTCCAGGCGTGCGGCGAGGTGGCCAGGCTGCGCGTCATGTGCTCGGCGATCGACCGCCGGACGGCGGAGATGCGCACCAGCTCCTCCTGCTCCCCCTCCCCGCGCGGTGGGGAGGGTCGGGCTGGCGTCGCGGGTGGAGCTGGCGCGGGAGCCGGCCTGGCCGGCGCGGCCGACGCCACCGCGGCAGCGGCCGGGGTCCCGCCCTTCTGCACGAAGGCGAGCACGTCGTCCCGCGTGACTCGCCCGCCCTCGCCGGTGCCCGAGATGGTGGAGGGGTCGATCCCGTGCTCCTCGGCCAGCCGCCGGACGGCCGGGCTGAACCGCTGCCGGGCGCCGTCGGCGGACGGGGTCGGGACGGGAGCGGGGGAGGGGGCCGCAGCCGCGGGCGCCGGGGCCGGGGCCGGCTTCTCGGCGGCTACCGGGGCAGGCGCGGCCTCCACGGCGGCTTCGGTCTCGATCTGCGCTATCTCCACCCCGACGTTGACGGTGGTGCCCTCGGCGACCGAGATCTTGACCAGCGTGCCCTCAAACGGCGAGGGGATCTCGGCGTTGACCTTGTCGGTGACCACCTCCACGATGGGCTCGTCGCGCTTGACGAAGTCGCCTTCCTTCTTCAGCCAGCGATCGACCGTGCCCTCGGTGACAGATTCGCCGAGCTGCGGCATCTTGATCGGGGCTACGCCCATACCCGCTGTACCTCCTGAAGGCCGTCCGTGAAGGAAGGAAGTGGAGGCGACGCCGAGAATCGAACTCGGGATGGAGGTTTTGCAGACCTCTGCCTTACCACTTGGCTACGTCGCCGGCCGACTTGAACCGATCCCGATTCTAGCCGCCTGCCGAGGGCATTCTGATCTCAGGCGTGGGGCGATGAGCCGCTTGGTCACCGCGGTTGACGAAGTCGCCTTCCTTCTTGAGCCAGCGATCGACGGTGCCCTCGGTGACCGATTCGCCGAGTTGCGGCATCTTGGTCGGGGCCATGCCGATCTGCGCTGGATCTAGAGCGGCGGCTCACCCTTCCAGCGGACGTCGTTGGCGAGGTGGCTCATGTAGGTGACCGTGATCGTCGAGGCTGGGTTGGGGTGCTCGAAGTTCGAAGGCGAGTTGGGGATGTAGGGCCCCACGGCGATCACCTCCACGACGACGTCGTTCTTGATTGCGACCACGATCGCCAGCCGAGCGCGCTGGCTACTGCCCCCGACCTCGCTGAACTCGATGTCGTACATGGCGCCGACGCCGTCGGTGTAGCCGATCTCGGCGCCCGGGATCGGGTAGTCGGTCCGGGCATCGGGGAAGCGGGCCTTCTGGAACTGGTCGAGGACCTGTTGCGGGCTGCGCCCGGCCGCCTTCTCCCCCTGGACCGTGATCGGCCAGCTGCCGGGAGATCTCTTGTCGACCAGGGTCCAGGTGATCAGGTCCGTGTCCTGGTGGGTGACGCCGAAGCTCACCTGGGATGTCGGCGTCCGGTCGTAGTAGTCGACCGACCAGCCCAGGGTCTTGCTCGTGTAGGTGTGCGGCGCGGACAGCGGCGGCGACTTGGGCACCGGCGCGCACCGTGGCGGGCAGGGGCTGTGGCCGCCGGGGCTCAGCGTCCGGAAGAGGAAGCTGACGCTGGTCAGCACGATGGCCAGCGCGAGCACGGCGCCGCCGGCGAGAAGCCAGGGGATGGGGGCGGCCGTTTTGTGGGGCAGGGCCTGCGCCAGACGAGCGGCGGAGGCGGGGGCGTAGCCCTGGGCGTACGTCGGAGCGGGGGCCGGCGCCGGGGCCGCCGGCGGCGCCAGGGCAGCCCCGCACTGGCCGCAGTGGGTTCCGTTACCCGGATTGGCGGCCCCGCAGCTGCCGCAGAAGCGCACCGTGGCGGCCATCAGATGCGGCCCTGCTGGCGTTGGTAGGCAGCGAGGTCCCGAGCCAGGTTCCAGCTCTGGGGGGTGCCCAGACCGGTGGCGAGGTCGTAGCCAGGGGTGGCGGGGAAGCTGAGGTTGCCGCCCAATGTGACGTCGTGGAAGGGCGGGAAGGGCGGCTTGCCGGAGGCGAGCGCGTAGAGGGCAGGGTTGAGGAAGCCGACGGGCTTGAGCTTCTGCTGCCTCAGGTACTGGTTGATGAGCGCGGTGATCCCGGCCCAGATCGGCGCCGACTGGCTGGTGCCGCCGCCCTGGAACCAGGCGCCGCTGTCGTAAATGGCCATGCCGGTCGCGGCGTCGGCGTCGGCGGAGATGTCCGGGATCTGACGCTTGCGGTTGGGATTGAAGCGGTTGTCGACCCCGGGAGCCTGCTGCCAGTCGGGGGCCGCGATGTAGGCGCTCACCCCGCCGCCGCTGCCCACGGTGGCGGGAGGCTCCTCCCAGACCTGCTCGCCGAGCCAGGTGCTGTCCTTGCGGACGCTCAACCGGGTGCCGCCGACGGCTGTCACCCCGGGGTGCACGGCCGGAGTGCTGGCGCCCACGTACCGGTCGGTCGGTTTGGCGCCATAGTCGGTGTTGAGACACCCGAAGCTGCCCGAGTCGCCGCTGGCGACGAATACCGTCTCGCCGAGCTGAGCGGCCTTGTCGTAGAGCGCGCCTTCGGCGTCGCTAAACGCCTGGCTGCTGGCCGGCTCGCAGCCGCCGATGCTGATGCTTATGATGGCGCCCGGGTTGGCATCGACCATGGCGCTGGTGCGGCTCAGCCATGTGGCGTTGAAGCTGGTGTTCTGGTTGTAGATCAGGAGCGTGGCACCGGGGGCGATGGCGTGCACCACCTCAAGGTCCATGATCGTTTCGCCAAGAGGTTTGAGATCGGTGGGGCCGGCCTTCACCGGCGGCTGGATGGGTGGCAGCTTGAAATGCTCGTTGAAGGTGTCCAGGTCCTGCTCGTCGAAGCTGTCGAGTTCCATGAAGACGACGGTCTCGCCGGTACCGTCGAGCTTGGCGTCGCGGAGCGGCTTGTAGTCGTAGGCGGTGGCGAGGTCGGTCGGCTGGAGGCCGCCCGCCGGGACGTTGTGGGGCTTGACGGCCGCGTAGTCGCTGACGTGGGTGGCGCCCTCGACACCCGGCCTCAGCTGGGCGGGGATCTCGGGGTCCCGTGGGCTGGCGTAGAACCGGGAGCCGCTCCTGGCCCGGTAGTCGTGGACCTCAGTATGGAAGAGGGCGTCGATCCGGGCGGCCGGCGCCGCCACGGCGAGGAAGGTGTCGCCCTGCCGCCAGTGGGCGGTGACGCCCTCCGTCGTCAGCAGCTTGATGAGCTCGCCCGTCTCCGCTGGGTCGGGACCGAACCTGGCGTCGTACTCCTGGGCGCTCATCGCCATGCCAAAGTCCGGATCGCCGGGAGTGTACGAGGCTCTGAGGCGCGCCTGCCTGCGGGATCGGCTGGGGTCGCGCAGGGTGAGGGCGAGCTCCACCGGGCGGCCAGGCTCGACCCGGCCCAGGTCGGTGGAGTTGGCGATCAGTGCCGGAAAGGCGTCGCCCAATGCCGGCAGCAGGTTGGTCAGGGTGGCCACCGGGATTGAAGCCTGGGTGCAGGCCGCGGTCAGGGCCAGGGCGGCGGCGAAGGCGGTAGCGAAGGCAGCGCGGCCGGCCGGCATTTGCCGAGCAAGCTTAGAGGGAGCGGGGTCGAGCCGACGCCGAGAATCGAAGTCGGAATGGAGCTTTTGCAGACCTCCGCCTGACCACTTGGCTACGTCGCCGGCCGACGTGAACCGATCCCGATTCTAGCCGCCCGCAAGAGGGCTTCTGATCTCGGGCGCGGGCTGTTAAGAGCAAACGTACGTTTGGGGTCTGGTATACTACGAACATGCGTTCCGGTCTGTGCCGCCCTGGAGACGCTCTCGGCCGCCATCGATCGGCTCGAGGCCGAGGACGTTTCCCTTGTATTGGGCGCCGAGCTGCAGGACCTCCAGCGCCTGCAGGACCGGCTGGCCGCGCATGGGGCGCGGCGGCTGGCCGTCTTCGATCGCGAGCGCGGCTTTGCCGCCGACGGCTCCTG
>DATCNF010000277.1:0-2441 GCA_036565325.1 Candidatus Dormiibacterota bacterium
CCGAGACGTGAGTGTGGGTGCGGATCCAATCGACTGAAGAGTGCTCGCCGAGGTCATAGAACGCCTGCCGGCTGTCGAAGACGGCCAGCAAGCGGGTCAACTGCAGCTCGATCAGGTCGACGGTGGCACGCCAGAACTTGAGCTCGGCGCCGAGCTGTTCAGACGTCAGCGACTCGACGTCGACCGCCTCGAGCTCCTCCAACATGGCGTTGCGGTGCCCGTGCGCCGAAGCGGTGGAGACCTCCCCCCAACCCCCATTCAACATGACGCAATTTTACCACAGCAACGAACAAACGTACGGTCTTAACGAGCCGGAGAAGTCGGGTCCCCTCAGGCCATGGCGGGCAAGGCGGTGATCGACCCGGGCGCACCTCTGCGGCCCGGGACCCGCGTCTGCAAAGGTGAAGCCACGCCGCAGGTGATGATCGGCGGCTATTCGGTCATCGAGGCGACCAACCTCGACCAGGCGCGGGAGATCCTGAAGGAGCACCCCTTCGTCGCCCGCGGCGGGACGCTGCAGGTCGACGAGGCGATGGGGGTCTAAGCGACCGGGATCCTTAAGAGTCAGAGCGGGCGGTCGAGCTCCGGCACGGGGAACACCCGGGGCACCTCTTTGGCCTTGCGCGATCGGGTGCGCCGGAAGAGCAGGGCACCCATCCCTCCCGCGATCAGCGCCGCGGCCCCGCCCACGCCCAGCGCGAACCGGGGTCCGAGCTGCTGCGCGACAAAGCCGATCAACGGCCCGCCGATGGGCGTGCTCCCCACGAAAGCGACCATGTAGAGCGCCATCACCCGCCCGCGGAAGGCACCGTCCGTGTTCATTTGCAGCCAGGCGTTGGTCGTCGCCTGGAAAGTGATCATGGCCGCGCCGAGCGGTATCAGGACGGCCATCTCCAGCAGCAGCGTGGGCGCCGAGGCGGCGACCAGGAGCAGGGCTCCGAAGGCCACCGCCGAGCCCACGATCAGCCGCTGGGTCGGCCGCTGGCGGCTGGCGGACACCAGGGCTCCGGCCAGGGACCCGAGGCCCATCACCGAGAACAGCAACCCGTACGTCCGGGCGTCCCCGTGGAAGGTGTTGCGGGCAATCAGCGGTAGAAGGACGGAGAAGTTGAAGGAAAAGGTGCCGATCACCAGCAGCACCAACAAGGGGGTTCTCAGCTCCGGCCGGCCGAGCGCGTGGCGGAGGCCGTCCACCACCTGGCCGGGCGCGCGCGCCAACGGCCGGCTCCTCTGGAAGCCCTCCGAGCGTATGAGAGCGAGCGCGATGATGACCGCGATGTAGGAGACGGCGTTGAAGGCGAAGCACCAGGCGGTGCCGTAAAGAGCGATCACCAGGCCGGACAGCGCCGGGCCGACGACGCGCGCGCCCGTGAACACGGTGCTGTTGAGGCTGACGGCGTTGCTGACCTGGCCGGGGCCGACCATCTCGATCACGAAGCTCTGGCGGGCTGGGTTGTCAATCGCGGTCACCAGGCCCAGCGCGACTGCAAATCCGTACACCATCCAGAGCTCGATCCGCCCGCTGAAGGTGAGAACCGCCAACCCTGCAGCCAGCAGGCCGGCCGCGCTCTGGGTCACGTAGAGGAGGCGGCGCTTGTCGACGCGGTCGGCCAGGACCCCGCCCCAGATTCCCAGCACCAGCATGGGCGCGAACTGGAGGGCGGTCGTCAGGCCGAGCGCGAGCGCGCTGCCGGTGAGATGGAGGACCAGCCACATCTGGGCGGTCGACTGCATCCAGGTGCCCGTCACCGACACCACCTGACCAATGAAGTAGAGGCGGTAGTTGCGGACGCCCAGCGAAGCGAAGGTGCGCCTGAACATGGCGCCGGCGATCGCCATCAGTCGCCCTCGCCCAAGCGTTCGAGAATCGCGGCCGCCTCCTCCAGGACCGCGATCTCGGCCGGCGCCAGGGCGCGCAGCCGCCGCGCCAGGAAGGCTGCCTTGCCCTCCCGGGTCCGGCGCAAAAGCTGGGCCCCGCGCGGGGTCAGGGACAGATACGACCGGCGGCGATCGTTGGCGTCTGACGCCCGCTCGACCAGGGCTCGCTGCTCGAGCGCGGACGCGATGGCGGTGATGGTCGGCCGCTGGAGCCGTTCGATCTCGGCCAGCTCCCCGAGGCCGAGGGGGCCCCGGCGTTCGATGGACCCCAGCGCTGAGATCGCCGACAGCGGCAGTCCGTGACTCTCACCCTCCCGCCGCATGCGCCGGGCCAGGCGGCCGATCGCGATCCGCAGCCGCGCGGCCAGGACCGCGACGTCGGGAGGAGTGGTGGCGATCGACATAGTTCTGGTGACTAATTAGTTTACCTAATCATGGTCCCCCTCCCCTCCGGGGAGGGTTGGGGTGGGGCCGAGGCCCGGTCAGCGGTGGGGTCAGCGTGCCGGGGAGGCCTTCTTGATCGACCGGTAGACGCGGGCCCGCAGGCGCGCGAACTCGGGCAG
>DATCNF010000278.1:0-2438 GCA_036565325.1 Candidatus Dormiibacterota bacterium
CGGGTGGGGGGCAGCGCGTGCCCCCACCCCAACCCTCCCCGCAGGGGAGGGGGACTCCGCTAGCCGCCCAGTTCCGCGCTCCCCAGCGTGATCTTGGTACCGGCCAGGGCCTTGGACACCGGGCAGTTCTCCTTGGCCGACTCGGCGGCCGCGCGGAAGGCCTCGGCGTCGACACCGGGCACCCGGCCCCGCACCGCCAGCACGATGCCTGTGATGCCCTCGCCGGGCACGAAGGTGACCTCGGCACTCACCTTCAGCTCCTCCGGCTTGTGGCCGGCCTGGCCCAGTCCATTGGACAGGGCCATGGAGTAGCAGGCCGCGTGCGCGGCGGCGAGCAGCTCCTCGGGGCTGGTGGCCCCGGACTTGTGCTCCGCCCGCGCGGCCCAGGTGACCTCGAAATCGTCGAACGCGCCGGAGGCGACGTGGACCCGGCCCTTGCCGTCCGCCAGCCCGCCCTGCCAGGTGCTCTCGGCCTTGCTTACAGCAGCCATCCTGTACCCCCTGTGTTGTGATTGATCCCATACATGATGCGAGGCCGTGTCATTCGACGCCAGCGCCGACCAGGTCGGCGAGCCGGTCGAGCGCGGCCTGCGGGCCCGCCGTATTGACCACCTCGGGCAGGACGCGAAAGAGCGCGGGGCCGGCCCGGTAGGCGAGCTCGACGCGCCGCCACTGCTCGAGCGCGGGCCGGCGCAGCGCGTAGGCCTCGACGAAAGAGCGCAGCTCGGGGTCCATCTGGCGCAGCAGCGTGCGCTCGTAAGGGCTGGGCTCGGGCGCGCCCGGGGGCAGGGCAGCCTGCGTGCGCTGGCCGAGCTCGCTGCGCGCGACCAGGCGCGCGAGGGTGACGCCGCCCTTCTCGCGCACCACCACGGTGCCGGCCGCCAGGTCGCCCAGGCGCTTGCCGCGCCCGTTCATGAAGAGCACGACCAATCCGATGCCGTAGAGCCCGGGCAGGAAGTCGACCAGCCGCACCAGGTTGCGCACCAGCGCCTGCACCCAGGTGATCGGCTCGCCGCGGTCGCCGACCACGCGCAGCCCGAAGACGTGCTTGCCCAGGGTCTGGCCGCCCCACAGGGTTTCGATGACCGGGTAGTAGCCCCAGATGGTGAGGAACCCGAAGACCGCGGCCAGCAGCTGCGCCAGCCTGCCGTTGCCGGTCAGGGTGCCGATCCCGATCGAGAGCAGGAAGGCCGCCACCAGAGCTACCAGCTGGAGGGGAAAGTCGATGAGCTGGGCCAGGAAACGGCTGCCCGGGCCGGCCAGCTGGTAGTCGAAGCTGACCCGCTCCGGGGTGGTTACGACCAGGTCGTCGGTCAACTCCGCACTAATCTAGACCGCGATGCGCGCTGATCAGTTCGTGCTCCGGCGCCGAGGGGACTGGGCGCGCCTCGAGGACCTCGTGCTCAGGGCGCGAACACGAGTGCTGGGGAGGAACGCGGCGGGGGAGGTGCTGGAGCTGGCGGGCCTCTACCGGCGCGCCACCGCCGACCTGGCGCTCGCCCGCCGCGACTGGCCGGCGGAGGACGTGACCCGCTACCTCAACGACCTGGTCGCGCGCGGCCACTCCATCCTCTACGGCGGTCGGGGTGAGATCCGCAAGCGCGTCGCCGAGTTCTATCTGCGCACCCTGCCGCGCACCTACCGCGCGTCCTGGCCGTACATAACGGCTTCGGCGCTGCTGCTCTTCGGCCCCGCGGTGCTGGCCTTCGTGCTGCTGCAGCTCAACCCCGACCTGGCGCCCCAGCTGGCGCCGCCCGAGGTCATCCGCTACGCCCAGCGGCACGAGACCTGGACGCACATCGCGCCCGGCGTGCGGCCGTTCGCGGCCGGGCTGATCATGACCAACAACATCAACGTCGCGATCCTCGCCTTCATCTTCGGGATCGCGCTGACCCTGCCGACGGCTTACATCCTGGTCTCCAACGGGGTCTCGCTGGGGGGCATCTTCGGGGTGATGACCCTCTATGGCTCGCAGGGCCTGCTCTTCGACTTCGTCATCGGGCACGGGGTGCTCGAGCTGTCGGTGGTGTTGGCGGCCGGCGCGGCCGGGCTGATGCTGGGCTGGGCGATCGTGGCGCCCGCGCCCTACAGCCGGTCGGACGCCCTCCTGCTCGCGGGCCGGCGCGCGATCACCCTGCTCCTGGGCCTCGGGCCCGTGCTGATCGTGGCCGGCCTGATCGAAGGCAACCTCTCGCCCTCCAGCCTGCCCACCGCGGTCAAGGTCGCGATCGGGGTGGGCACCGGCGCCGTCCTCTATTCGTACCTGCTGTTCGCGGGCCACGACCGGGAGCCGATCACAGCAAGCCCCGTTCCTTGATCTCCAGGTAGCGCTCGACCAGCGAAGGGCTGAGCTTGCCGGCCTCCACGTCCAGGCCCAGGACGCCGCCCCGCTGCAGCTGGTCGAAGGTGCTCCGCCGGGACGCCAGCAGCTCCTCGGT
>DATCNF010000279.1:0-1900 GCA_036565325.1 Candidatus Dormiibacterota bacterium
GCACGGTGCTGGTCTGCGGGTCGCTCTACCTGGTCGGCGAGCTGCGCCCCGGGTGACCACACCACAAAATCTGCGATTTTGCGGGGGCCCCGGGTGACCACCCCACAAGATCTGCGATTTTGCGGGGACCCCGGGTGACCACCCCACAAGATCTGCGATTTTGCGGGGACCCCGGGTGAGCCCGGCGCACGCCCTGGGCTACCCGTTCCGCAAGGGCGCCGGCCGGGCCTGGCTGGCCGGCGTGCCGCTGCTGCTGCTCTTCCCGATCAGCTTCGTGCTCGTCTTCGGCTACGCCCTGCGCGTGACCCGCGCCGCCCATCACGACCCGCAGGCGCCGCCGCCCGGGTTCGCGCTGGAGGCCCGGCTGGTCCGCGACGGGGCGCTCTCCGCGGCCCTCGTGCTCGGGCTCACCCTGCCCTTCGCGCTCCTGGCCTGGTGGGCCGCCGCCGCGATGTCAAACGTTTTTCAGATCACCCATGACGCCTTCTTCGACCGCGCCTACGCGCTCCTCGCGGCCGGGATCCTGCTCGCCATCCCCTGGGGCCTGCTGCTGCTGCTCTGGGTCCCGGCCAACGTCGCGGCTTACTGCGTCACCGGGAGGGCCCGCGACCTCCTCGACCCGGTGCAGGCCCTGACACGGGTCCGGGGCCGTTTCCTGGACTGGAACCTGGCCTCCGCCGCCACCGTGACCGGCTGGGCGCTCGGCTTCGCCGCCACCGGCCTGCTCTGCCTGGGCTTCCTGCCCGGAGCCTTCTACGCGATCCTTGTCTCTGCATATGCCACAGCGAGCCTCGCCCCGAGGTCCGCGACTGCACCCCCTGGGTGACGCCGCCGCCCTGATCGAGATCGGCCAGCGGGTGGACACCGCCCTCAACACCCGTGCCGTCGGCCTGGCCGCGGCGCTGCGCAAGCGGCGCGGGGTCCGCGAGGCGGTCCCCGGCTATGCCTCGGTGGCCATCCACTACGATCCCGAGCAGGTCTCCTTCGCCCAGCTCCAGGCGACCGTGCGCAACCTGGTCCGGGCCCGGCCGGCGCCGCCGCTGCCGGGCCGCCTGCACCGGATCCCGGTCACCTACGACGGCCCCGACCTGGAGGACGCCGCGCGCGCGCTCGGCCTCGGCGTCGCCGAGCTGATCCGCCTCCACACGGCGCCCACCTACCGCGTCTTCATGGTCGGGTTCGTGCCCGGCTGGGCCTACCTGGGGCCGCTTCCGAAGCCGCTGCGGCTCCCCCGCCGCAGCGTGCCCCGTACCCACGTGCCCGCCGGCTCGGTGGCCATGGCCGGCGCCCAGACCGGCGTCTATCCCCTGCCCACGCCCGGGGGCTGGCACCTGATCGGCCGCACCGACCTGCCGATGTTCATACCCGACCACGACCCACCGCTGCTGCTCCGCACCGGCGACCGCGTCAAGTTCTTCGCGCGCAATTGACGGGGACAGCGGTCCTGCGCGTCGTGCGGCCCGGGATCCAGGCCACGCTCCAGGACCTCGGCCGTCCCGGCCACCGGTTGGCCGGGGTCCCGCCTGGTGGCGCCATGGACCGCTTCGCGATCGCAGCCGCCAACCGCCTGGTCGGCAACCCGGAGAGCGCGGGCGCGATCGAGACGCTGCTCGACGGGCCGGCGCTGGTCGCTCTCGCGGGCTGCCTGGTCGCGGTCACGGGTGCCGACTTCCAGCCCCAGGTCAACGGCGCCGAGGTGCCCGGCTGGACGTCGTTCTGGCTGGCGCCCGGCGACCGCCTCAGCTTCGGCGGCCGGCGCTCCGGCGCCCGCGCCTACATCGCCGTCGGGGGCGGGCTGGCGGGCGATCGCTGGCTGGGCTCGATCGCCACCTACCAGCTGGTGGGGCGGGGCGGCACCCACGGGCGCCCCCTGCGCGCGGGCGACGAGCTGTCCCTGGCG
>DATCNF010000280.1:0-4194 GCA_036565325.1 Candidatus Dormiibacterota bacterium
CTTCGGATCCGCACCCAGCACGGTCTCGGCCAGCGCCTACTGGCCGGGCTGGGACATCGCGCGCGCCGGCGCCGGGGCCGGCACCTCGGGCGGCAGCCGCCAGGGCGGGCCGCCACCGTCGACGCGCAAGATCGTGGTCAACCTCGGCCAGCAGCACCTCTACGCATACGAGAACGGCAAGCTGTTGATGGACACCGACGTCACCACCGGACGCCCGCAGCTGCCCACCCCGCCGGGCGACTACAAGATCTTCTACAAGGCGTCGCCCTACCTCATGCGCTCGCCCTGGCCGGCGTGGAGCCCCTACTGGTACCCCGACACCTGGATCAGCTACGCCATGGAGTTCATCGACGGCGGCTACTTCCTGCACGACGCGCCCTGGCGCGACTGGTTCGGCCCGGGCTCCCAGTACGGCAACGGAACCCACGGCTGCGTGAACATCCCCGGGGGCGAAGGGTCCGGCCCCATCTTCTGGCTCTGGAACTGGGCCCAGATCGGGGATGAGGTCGTAGTACAAAACTGATCGCCTGCGGTGCAGCTCAAGCTGCCCGCGAGCGTGTCGCCAATGGCCCCGTTTAGACTGTCAGCGCCTTGGCCATGAAACGCAGGCTGGTCACGTTGGCGGCGGCCGGCCTGTGGGTCCTGAGCGTCCTCCAGGCCACCCCGCCGGCGGCTGCCAGCACGGCCTCGGCACCGGCCACCGCGCCCCCCACGGCGGCGCCGCCGGCGCCTCCCGCGGCGGCCGCATTGGCCGACAATCGCGGCCACCTTTACACGCTGGACGGCTACGGCGGGCTGCACGCCGCCAACGGCTCACCCTCGCTCTCGGCAACGGCTTACTGGCAGGGCTGGGACATCGCCCGCGGCCTCGCCCTCCTGCCCGCCGGCGACGGCGGCTACACGCTCGACGGCTACGGGGGCCTGCACGCCTTCGGAGCCGCCCCCGCCTCGGCGTCGGCGAGCGCCTACTGGCCGGGCTGGGACATCGCCCGCGGCATCGTCCTGGCGCCCTGGGCGGACACCACGCACCCGGCCGGCTGGGTGCTGGACGGCTACGGCGGACTGCACCCGTTCGGCGGCGCGCCCTGGATCCAGTTCTCCGCTTACTGGAATGGCTGGGACATCGCCCGCGCCCTGGTGATCTCAGGCGACAGCCTGCCGGCCTCGGTCTCCGGCTATGTCCTTGACGGCTACGGCGGCCTCCACCCCATCGGCACCTCCCCCTTCGCCCACCCGGGTGTCAGCCCCAGCGCCTACTGGCCGGGGACGGACATCGCCCGCGGCCTGGCGCTCCTCCCGGCCGCGACCGCTTCCGCGCCCGCCGGCTACGTGCTCGACGGCTGGGGCGGCATCCACCCCTTCGGCGGCGCCCCCGCAATGGCGCCGGGCGCCTACTGGCCGGGCTGGGACATCGCCAAGACCATCACCACCTGGTCGGCCGCGCCGGCCGGCTCGCCAGGCGGCTGGGTGCTGGACGGCTGGGGCGCGCTCCACAAGTTCGGCAGCGCGGCCGACGCCTCGGTCTCCGGCTACTGGCCGGGCTGGGACATCGCCCGGGCCGGCGCCGGCGCCGGTTCCGGCGGGGCTTCGCGCCACTCGTCCGGCCAGGGATCCGGCGGGGTGCCCTTCTACCGCCAGACGCACAACCTCGACTGCGAGGCCGCGGCGCTCCAGATGGCGCTGGCCTCGCGCGGCATCATGGTCAGCCAGGACACGATCCTGGGCGCCATGCCGACCGACGGGCGCAGCGGCTACTACGACGGCAATGGCAGGCTGCGCTGGGGCGATCCCTACGCCGCCTTCGTCGGCTCGGTGGACGGGAGCGAGAGCAACCTCAGCGGCTATGGCGTGTACTACCCGCCGATCGCGGCGGCGGCACAGCACTTCGGCGCCGGTATTTTCAACTCCGGCGAGGGCATCGGCCCCCAGAGCCTCTACGACGCCGTCGCCGCCGGCCACGTCGCGGTGGCCTGGGTGACGGTGGACTGGACCTATCGCAGCGTCAGCTTCTACCAGGCCTTCGACGGCCGCTCCGTCATGTACACGCCATCCGAGCACGCGGTCACGGTGGTCGGGGTCAACGGGACCTCGGTCCTGGTCAACAACCCGCTTCGGGGACAGCAGTGGATCGCCAAGTCCACCTTTGAATCGGCTTACGCCACGTTGGACAACATGGCCGTCATCGTGTTCTGATTTCGCAACCCCAAAACCCAAGGTAGGTCCCCGCCATGTCCCGCATGCGCTTTGCACTCGTCCTGCTCCTCGTCGCCCTCGTCGCCACCTTGCCCGGCTCCGCCGCGCAGGCCGCCAAGCCCTCCCCGACCGGCGACCGCCCGCAGCCCGGCCCGCGCACCACGCACATCGTCAAGGCCGACGACCAGATCGCCAGCCCGCAGGCGGGCACCCATCGCGCAGCGGCTTCGGCCGCCGCGATGGCGCCCTTCCTGACCAGGCCCTACTGGAACCAGCACGCCGTGACCTCGATCTTCGACCACTGCAACCCGGATTACTCCCACGACGGGCGCATCTGCGAGGAGAACGGCAGCGTGGCCACGGCGGCCAACGGCGTCGACCCCACCTTCAGCGCCGGCTACGCGGTCACCCCCGGCGGCCACGACTACCTGTACTACGACGGCCACAACGGCTGGGACCTGGCGCTCAACTACGAGACGCTCCTGGCCGCCGCCGGCGGCACCGTCAACCTCGCCGGCTGCGACCCCTTCAACGGCGGCTGCGGCGCCGGCTTCGGCCTCACGGTGACCATCGACCACCCCAACGGCCTGACCACCCGCTACGGCCACATGTCCCAGATCTGGGTCTCGCCGGGACAGGTCGTCACGCGCGGCCAGGCGCTCGGCGTGAGCGGCAACACCGGCGCCAGCACCGGGCCCCACCTGCACTTCGGCGTCTACGTCACCGCCGGCTGGACGGCGATCGACCCCTGGGGCTGGGAGGGCAACTACCCGGACCCCTGGCCGTACGACGTGGGCAACCTCTGGCTGACCGGCAACCCGCAGGACCCGGTGCCCTGGGCGCCGCAGTCGGTGGCGGCCAAGGCGGGCTCCCACTCGGCGACCGTGAGCTGGTCTCCACCCACCTTCGACGGCGGCAGCGGCGTCACCGCCTATACGGTGACGGCGACGCCCGGCGGCGCCAGCGTGCAGGTTCCGGGCACCCAGACTTCGGTGCTGGTGGCCGGCCTTACGGACGGGACGTCCTACACCTTCGCGGTCACGGCCGCCAACGCGCTCGGCAGCGGTCCCGCCTCGGCGGCCTCCAACCAGGTGGTGCCGACCACCACCTTCCAGGTCACCAACCCGGCCAGCTCCACCACCACGGCCTTCACGGTCGGCTGGCCGGCCGCCGGCGCCACCGGCTACGACGTCTCCTTCAGCGAGGACTCGGGCGCCTATGCCGGCTGGCTGGCGGGCACCCCCGCCGCCTCGGCCCTCTTCTACGGTCTGGCCGGCCACAGCTACCGCTTCCAGGTCACCGCCCACACCCCCACCGGCCTCGCCAGCGCCAGCTCCGGGCCGACCCAGGTGACCGCGGGAGCGACCACCCCCTTCAGCTTCCGCGCCGCCTACACGCTCGACCAGTTCGGGGCGCTGCACGCGGTGGGCAGCCAGCCCATCGACTCCGGCCCGCGCTGGAACTGGGACATCGCGCGTGCCCTGGCGGTACTGCCCAGCGGGGACGGCGGCTACATCCTGGACGGCTGGGGGGGCGTCAACCGGTTCGGCAACGCGCCGCCGGTGACCATCACCGCCTACTGGCAGTGGTGGGACATCGCACGGGGGATCGCGCTGCTCCCCGACGGCAGCGGCGGTTACGTACTGGACGGCTACGGGGGGCTGCACCCCTTCGCGGTCGGCAGCCACCCGATCCCGCCCATGCCCGTCATCAGCGGCTACTGGAATGGCTGGGACATCGCCCGCTCCCTGGCGCTGACCTCGGACGGCAAGGGCGGGTACGTCCTGGACGGCTACGGCGGCATCCACCCCTTCAGCCTGGCCGGGCCCCCGACGGTGTGGCCCAGCCCCAGCGCCTACTGGCCGGGCTGGGACATCGCGCGCTCGATCACGACCGTCCCCGGGACCAGCGGCGGTTTCGTGATCGACGGCTGGGGCGGCGTGCACCCGTTCGGCGGCGTGGCCGCGGTCGGGATCGCGGGCTACTGGCCCGGCCGAGACG
>DATCNF010000281.1:0-3490 GCA_036565325.1 Candidatus Dormiibacterota bacterium
GGCGTACTCGGCCTCCAGCTCCGTCTTCTGCTGGTCGAGCTCCGCGCGGCGGGTGGCCAGCTCCAACCGCTGCGCCTGGAGCTGGTAGAGGTCGCGGTCGAGGGCGGACTTGGTGGCGCGCGCCCGCTCGCCGGCGCTGGCCAGGTCGTTGATGCGGGTCACGGCATCGCCCAGCGTCGGGGACGCGGCGACCAGCATCACGGCGCTGTCCGGCTGCACATAGATGGCCCGCGCCAGCAGGCGAAGCTGGGTCCGCTCGCGCTCGATCCGCAGCTGGCGGTCGGCGATCTCCGTCTGGAGCCGGGTCACCTCGCGATCGTTGGCGGACACCTGCTCGGCGACCGTGGCCAGGCGGCCGCGCACGTTGGACTCATCGTCGGCCGCCGCCGGCTGAGCGGCGGCCACCAAAGAAGCCAGGGCGAGGACCATTGCGAGAAGTGTGCGCATGAGGTGCTGGACGGCTCCCCCGACCACCCGGCGAGGAAAGCCCCCGCACCGTAGCAGACGGAAACGGCCGCCCGCACCCCCTTTAAGGTTTACCGATTAGCCTGTCGGCTCCATGCCAGGGCCGTGGGGACGGTTGGCGATGTGCCTCGCGCTCGCCGCAACGCTGGCGGCCTGCAGCCCCGGCGGCGGTTCCGGCGCGGCCTCCCCGGCGCGCACGTCGGGGCCGGCCACCGGCGCCCAGCTGGCCGCGGTCGGCGACCGGATCATGCCCCACCACCCGCAGCACGACTTCTACGTGGAGTGCATCAACTTCAAGGAGAACGGCGTCGTGCCCGCGTCAGGCAACAACGACTACTCAGCCTGCCCGCTCACGCGCAGCCTGGAGTCCACGATGTCGAAGACCGGGGCCCACTTCTGCCCCTGCGACCAGAACGTCTCGCGCGATCGCAGCATCGACGTCAGCCCCACCGACGACGGCGGCGTGATCACGATCCTGCTCTACCTGGGGCAGGTCAAGGTCGAGCTCAAGGCGGTCTGGACCGGCGGCAAGCTGCTGGTCGACGACATGGCGGCCAAGGGCGACTTCGAGATCGGCCCGGTGGCTTTCCAGAACAAGCCCGGCCCGACTCCGAACAACACCCCCCCGCCGCCGGCGACCCCCACCCCGGAGAGCTTTCCGGTGCCCACCAGCCGGGTGCTCAACGTGCCCTGGTACCACCAGGTCTACGAGCTCAGCTGCGAGGAGGCGTCCTTGCGGATGGCGCTCGCCTATGAGGGCATCGCGACCACCGACGACGCCGTGTACGCGATCGTAGGCGACGACCCGCGAGGCCCGACCTTCGACGGTGGCGCCATGCACTGGGGCGACCCCTACACCGCCTTCGTCGGCAACATCAACGGCAGCGAGGTCGCCCTGACGGGGTACGGGACCTACTACCCGACGATCGCCAGGGCCGCTACCACGCTGGGGGGCACGGTCCTGCGCTCGGGCGAGGGGGTGGCCCCCGCCGACGTCTACCAAGCGGTGCTGGAGGGCCATCCGGTGGAGACCTGGGTGACCTACCAGTGGGTGCTGCCGGGGCGCCGCGACTACGTCGCCTTCGACGGTCGCACCATCCCTTACGCCGGCCCCGTCGAGCACGCGGTGGTGGTGGCCGGCGTGGACCCCGGGCGGGTGCTGATCAACGACCCCTGGTACGGCCCGGGCTGGATCAGCAAGCCCACGTTCGAGGCCGCCTACGGCGTCTACAACCAGATGGCGGTCATCCTCCAGTGACCAAAAAGCCCGGGCGCCAGCGGCAGCCGGGCGGTGATGTAAAACGTTTTACGACGAGGCTGCCAGCGAGCCTTCGATGACGGTCAGGATGTCCGCCATGTCGGCCCGGCGGTCGGCCCGCCGGATCCGCCGCTCGGCGTACAGGGCACCGTCGGCGCGGGCGGTCATCTGCTCGGCGGTCTCGCCGTCGCGCAGGATGACCAGGCCGGCGCTGAGCACGTCGCGCCCGTACTTCTGGCTGAGCGCCGACTGGATCTGCACCACCCGACGGGCGGCGGTGGTGGCGTCGGTGTCGGGCAGCGCGCAAACGAACTCGTCCCCGCCGTAGCGGAAGACCAGGTCGCCATTGCGCAGCCCGCCCTGAAGAGCGTTGGCCACGTCGCGCAGCAGCTCGTCGCCGGCCGCGTGGCCGTGGCTGTCGTTGATGGCCTTGAGCCCGTCCACGTCGATGAACGCGAGCGCCAGGGCGCCGGTGATGGAGCGGTGGGCCTGGGCGACCTCGCGCTCCAGGCTGAGCATTCCCGCCCGCCGGCGGAGCACGCCGGTGAGCTCATCGACGGTCGCCTCCTCCCCCAGCTTCTGGATGCGCTCGTCCATGCGCTCCAGGCTGTTGAGGATGGCGCTGGCGACATCGGTGTCGATTCCCTGCAGCGTGTTCGGGCGCAGGTCCAGCTTGCGCGCCAGCTCGTCGCGGAGCGGCCGCTTGGCATCCAGCGCGGCGTACTCGCTGCGCTCCAGGCCGGCCAGCCGCGCACCCTCGATGGCGGCGACCATCGACTGCCCCTCGCGCTGCGCCATGCGCTGGAAGGCGTCGACCACCGGGGCTGCCCAATGGTTGCCGCGGCCGCGAGCCAGCTCCTCCAGGGTCTCGGCGAGCGTGAGCGCCGAGCGGTAGGAGCGGTCGGAGGTCATGGCGTCAACGGCGTCGGCGACGGAGATGACCTGGGCGCCGACGGGAATCTCATCGCCCTGGAGGCCGCTGGGGTAGCCCAGTCCGTCGGTGCGCTCGTGGTGGTAGAGGACGAGGTCGGCACCATGGCGGTACTCGGGGAAGCCGGTGAGCATCTGGTAGCCGATCCGGCTGTGGCGCTCGACCGCCGCCCGCTCCTCGGCGGTGAGCTTGCCGGGCTTCTGCAGGATGTGGTCGTTGACCCCGATCTTGCCCAGGTCGTGCACGCGGGCCGCCAGGCGGATGGTCTCCATCTGCTCCGGCGGCAGCGCCATCTCGCGGGCGATTCGGACCGCGAAGTCGGCGACCCGGCGGGAGTGCTCGAAGGTGTAGTGGTCGCGCATGTCGACGATGTCGGCGAGCTGCTCGACGGCGGTCACGGTCTGCTTCACGAGCTGCACCCGGAAGCTGTGACGCAGCGTCATGAAGATGACGCAGGCGGGCACGATCATGAGGACCGGGGTCCAGACGAAGCTGACGGCGCCGATCGCCATCGCCGCGCCCACGGGGTAGAGGCCGAGCTCGGGCACCAGCGCCTTGCGGCGGCCGGCCAGCCAGATCCGCAGCGGATTCTGGCGGAGCTGAACTCCGGCGGCGGTCGCGACGCCGATCGAGTAGACGAGGTACATGGCGGCGGCGCCCGCGGGGACCGCCCACACCAGGCGGGCGGCGGGGCCGACGGCCGCCGGCCGCTGGGCGATCACGGCGTAGATGGCGGCGGCGGCGGTCGCGGCGGCCAGGGCGTAGATCGCGTTGTTGAAGAGCAGGCTGGTGCTGTCGCGGCGGCTGCGGCCGGTCAGCGGGTTGCGGCGCAGGGC
>DATCNF010000282.1:0-2601 GCA_036565325.1 Candidatus Dormiibacterota bacterium
GCCGAGGGGGGTGTGCAGAGGATCGCCGAGCGCCTGGGCCTGAGCACCGAGCGCGCGGCGGAGGGGATCCTGGAGCTGTCGGCCCACAACCAGGCCAACGCCGTGCTCCAGCTCACCGTCAAGCGCGGCATCGACCCGGCCGGGGACACGCTGGTGGCCTTCGGCGGCGCGGGCCCGCTGCAGGCGGCGCGGATCGCCCAGATCCTGGGCCTGCGCACCGTGCTGGTGCCGCCCTCGCCGGGCAACGTGTCCGCCTTCGGGCTGCTTGCAGTCGACCTCAAGGACGACTATGTGCTGACGCTCATCCAGCGCCACGACGAGGTCGACGAAGCCGCGGTGGCCGCGGTCTTTGCCGGGCTGGAGGAGCGCGCCCGGGACTCGCTGCGCGCGCAGGGGGTGCCGGACGCGGAGATGGCGATGGTGCGCTCGGTGGACGCGCGCTACCTGGGCGAGGCGCACGAGATCGCCGTCCCGGTCGCCGGCGACTTCGACGTGGCCCGTGCGGTGGAGGCGTTCCACGACTCCCACGAGCGGCTGTACGGCTACGCGTATAGGACTGGCGAGGTCATCGAGTTCGTGAACTGGAAGGTCACCGGTCTCGGCGCCATCGAGCGGCCGTCGCTGGAGTTCTCGCGGCCGACCGGCTCGGGGAAGCCGGCCGGGGAGCGCTCGGGATTCACCATTTACCGGCGCTCCGACCTGCCCGAGGGCTCGATCGGCCGGGGTCCGGCGATCATCGAGGAGTACGGGTCGACCACCGTGGTGGAGGCCGGGTTCGCGATCGAGGTGGACCGGCTGGGAAATTTGCTGCTGCATGCGGACTGACCCCACCCGCCGCCCTGCGGGCGGCGACCTCCCCAGAAGGGAGGTGGATCCGATTGTTCTGCAGATCGTCGAGGGCACCCTGCACTCGGTCGAGGCCGAGGTCGAGGCGGCCATCGAGCGCACCGCCCGTTCGCCCATGATCCGGGACCAGCACGACTACCGGGCCGGCATCCACGACGCCCGCTGCCGCAAGCTGACGGGCCGCTCCTACAGCGCCATGGTGCAGCCGGTGGTCCGCGACTTCCCGGTCGAGACCATGCGCGAGGGCGACGTCTTCTACCACAACGACGTCTACCTCTCGGAAGGCTCGGTCGGCCACCTGCCCGACCTCACGACGACCGTGCCCGTGTTCCATGAAGGCCGCGTGGTGGCCTTCGTGCAGGCCTTCGGCCACCACGACGACATCGGCGGCATGGTGCCCGGCTCGATGCCTGCGCACGCCACCAGCGCCTACCAGGAGGGCCTGATGGTGCCCCCGGTGCGGCTGTTCAGCGAGGGCGTCCGGAACCAGGACCTGTACCGCGTGATCGTGCGCAACTCGCGCACCCCCGAGTCCTTCGCGGGCGACCTCGACAGCGAGGTGGCCGCCTGCCAGATGGGCGCCCGGCGCCTGGCGCGCCTGTTCTCGACCTACGGCACCAGCACCGTGGAAGCCTGTTTCCAGGCGCTGGTCGAGCGCTGCGCCGAGACCTTCCGGCGGGAGATCCTGCCCCGCATCCCGGACGGCGTCTACGAGTTCGAGGACTACATCGAGCACGACGGCGTGGAGCCGCCGCGGCTGCACGTCCTCAAAATGACGATGACCAAGACGGCGGACCGGATCGTCTGCGACCTCACCGGGACCGGCCCCCAGGCCAGGGGGCCCATCAACCACGCCGGCGACTACGCCGACGGCCTCTTCCTGCGCAAGTGGATGGCCTGCATCCTCCGCAACCTGGCGGAATCGCCGGAGCGGGCGGCGGAGCTCGACATCAACGAGGGCATTTGCGACCTGCTCGAGCTACGGTTCCCAGGCAAGGGGACGCTGGTGACGCCCGAGTTCCCGGCTCCCACCAACGCCCGCTCCTTCCTGATCCTGCGCCTTCTGGGCGTCTTCGCCGGCTGCCTGGCCCAGGCGGTGGGCGGGCGCATGCCGGCCGACCAGGAGACCATTCGCTACTGGGGCATCCACGGCGTGGACGAGAACGGCCGCTGGTACCTGCTCCGCGAGGTCCTGGGCGGCGGCTCGGGCGGCCGCTCCTACGCCGACGGCTCGGATGCCATCCACATCGTCCCCGACTCCAAGAACCTGCCCGCGGAGTTCGCCGAGACGCGGTTCCCGGTGCTCATCGAGAAGCTGGCTCTGGCCACCGACTCGGGCGGTCCCGGCGGGCGCCGGGGTGGGCAGGGCTACGACAAGCACATCCGCCTGCTGCGGGACGCGCACTTCGTCTCCACCGCCGACCGCGGCTTCCTGGGCTGTTACGGGGTGGCGGGCGGGATGGCGGGGCTGCCCTACCAGGCGTCCGTGGACGGCAGCCCGCTGCCGGGCATGAACGACGACGTCTTCCTGCCCGCCGGCACCCTGCTCCGGCTGCGCACGACGGGCGGCGGCGGCTGGGGCGACCCCTTCGAGCGCGAGCCCGACCTGGTGGCACGCGACGTCGTCCAGGGCCGCGTCTCCCACGAGTCCGCGGAGCGAGACTATGGCGTGGTGGTGGGCGAGGACGGCGCGGTGACGGAGGTGCGGCGGCCGCCCCGCGCGGCGCGACCGTTCTTCGACCGCGGGCCGGGCTA
>DATCNF010000283.1:0-2120 GCA_036565325.1 Candidatus Dormiibacterota bacterium
CCGGCGGCGGAGCGACCGGTCGCGGCTTGCGCACGCGTTTCGGCGGAGCCGCCGCCACCACCTTTCGCCGCGGCCTCGGCTTGGGCTGCGGCCGGCCCTCAGCCAACCGGCACCTCCTCGACCCCTTCCGAGGTGGTCAGCTCGAGGTAGATGTCCTCCAGCGTCAGCTCGTGCGACTCCAGGTGGCGAAGGCCGTGCCCGGCGCCGACCACCGCCCGCGCCAGCGCATCCTGGAGGTCGTCGCGGCGCCCGGTGACCACCACCTGCCAGGCCCCCTCGGCCGTCGGGTTGACGGTCACCGACTCGACCCCGGCGACCTTCTCGACCTTCTTCAGGATCCGCTCCCGGTCGCCCACCACGGTCAGCTCGACCTGGGTCGAGCGGCCCTTGCTCAGGCGGCGCCCGAGGTTGGCGGGGGCGTCGTCGGCCACCAGGAGGCCCTTGTTGATGATCAGCACCCGCTCGCAGGTGGCGCTGACCTCGGGCAGGATGTGGCTGCTCAGGATCACCGTGTGCTGGCGGCCGAGCTCGACGATCAGGGCCCGCGCCTCCCGCATCTGGCCGGGGTCGAAGCCGCTGGTGGGCTCGTCCAGGATCAGCACCTCGGGGTCATGCACGACGGCCTGAGCCAGTCCCACGCGCTGGCGGAGGCCCTTGGAGAGACGCCCCACGATGTCCCGCCGCCGCTCCTGCAGCCCGCAGGCCTCGATCGCGTAGCTGATCCGCTCGCGGTGGCGCCGGGGGTGCACCCCCCGCAGGCGGCACATCAGGCGCAGGTAGTCCTCGACCCGCATCTCGTTGTAGAGCGGCGCCGACTCCGGCAGGTAGCCGATCCGGCGCCGTGCCTCGACCGGGCTGTCGAACACGTCAAAGCCCGCGATCGCGACCGTTCCGGCGGTCGCCGAAAGGTAACCGGTCAGGATGCGCATGGTGGTTGACTTGCCCGCCCCGTTGGGGCCGAGAAAGCCGAGCACCTGGCCCCGGGGAACGGAGAAGGTGACATCCGCGATCGCGCGCCGGTCGTCGTAGTACTTGGTCAGTCCCTCGACTTCGATCACGCGGAAACCGATTCTAGGTATAACCCTGAAGGTGCCTTCGTCCTCCATCGTGGCGGTCGGCGACGAGCTCCTGGCGGGTTTCACCCTCGACACCAACTCGCACTGGCTCGCCGAGCGCCTGCGCCTGCTCGGCCATCCGCTGAAGCGGATCACCACCGTCAAGGACCGCGGGGGCGACATCGTGGAAGCTCTGCGCCGCGACCTGGACGACCCGGAGATCAGCGCCGTCTTCTGCTGCGGCGGCCTCGGCCCGACCCCCGACGACCGCACCTTCGCAGCGGTGGCGGCCGCGCTGGAACGCGAGCTGGTGGTCGAGGAGGAGGTGCGGGCGCGGATCGAGCGCCGGGTCCGCCGCCTGCACGAGGCGGGCCTGATCGAGTCCGACCAGCTCACCGAGGGCAACCTGCGCATGGCCCGGATCCCGGCCGGCCCCACTCACGTCTTCCGCAACCGGCGGGGGATGGCCCCCGGCCTGCTCTACGAGATCGGCTCGACCCGGCTCTTCGTGCTGCCCGGGGTGCCGCTGGAGCTGAAGGGCATCTTCACCGAGGAGATCGAGCCCGACCACCTGGCCGGCGGCACCGGGGCCACCGTGCGCGAGCTGCGCTTCCAGTTCGCGGTCGAGGCGCGCTTCTATCCGGTGCTGCGGGAGCTCGAGGAGTCGCACCCCGAGGTCTCCGTGGGCTCCTATCCGAACTTCGAGACCAAGGAGCTGGTCATCCGCTGCATCGGGGAGGACCCCGCGCAGGTGGAGGAGGCCATCGCGCTGGTGGCCCAGCGGGTCAAGAGCTGGGGATGACACCGACAGGCTGAAGCCACGCCCGGCGCTGCGGCCGAAGGCCGCGCGGCTGAGGCGAGTCCAGGCGAGCCCAGCCCGCCGCGCGAGGCGCGGCGTGGGGGTCGCAGGGGGCTGCGCCCCCTCTTACACAGGCGCAAGGCCGCTGTGCCATAGAGGCAGGCGCGGCTGCAACCGCGCCGCCGGGCGCGCACTGAGAACGAACGGGCGGCTGGGTGGGCCCGATTCAGCGGGTAGGCGTCATGCCCAGGGCCTTGACCCGCTGG
>DATCNF010000284.1:0-13547 GCA_036565325.1 Candidatus Dormiibacterota bacterium
GACTTAGCGTGACCAGCGGTGAACCTCCCGAACCTCCTCACGGTCAGCCGCCTGTTCGCGATCCCGGCGCTGGCCTTCCTGCTCTTCGGCCGCTTCACCGGACACGACCAGCTGGCTGCGGCCGTGTTCGTGGTGGCCTCCCTCACGGACACCCTGGACGGGACCCTGGCCCGGCGCTACGGCCGGGTCACCGAGCTGGGCAAGTTCCTCGATCCCCTGGCCGACAAGCTCTTCATCCTCTCGGTCCTGATCTTCCTGGTCGCCGAGAGCGAGCTCGCAGCCTGGGTGGTGGTGGTGATCTTCGGCCGCGAGCTGGTGATCACGATCCTGCGCTCGGTGAGCGCGGCCCAGGGCCACGTGATCGCCGCCACGCCCTTCGGCAAGACCAAGACCGTGACCCAGGTCGGCGCCGTGCTGCTGCTGATCCTGGCGCGGCCCTATCCACAGCTCCGCCTGCTGGCTCTGATCGGGGTCGGCGTCGCCGTGGTCTTCACGGTCTGGAGCGGGCTTGACTACCTCTATCGCTTCCGCCATGTCTTCGTGGGCGGCGCTGCGGCCGCGGCCGACTCGGTCGGGCTGCTCGCCGCGGACCTCGAACACCAAGGGTCCACGCTGGCAGTGGCGGAGTCGATGACGGGCGGCGGGCTGGCGGCCCGCCTGACCGACCGGCCCGGCTCCTCGAAGTGGTTCCTGGGTGGTGTGGTCGCCTATTCGAACCAGGCCAAAAGCGATCTGCTGGGCGTCGATCCGGAACTGGTCGCACGCCACGGCGCCGTTTCGGCGGAGGTTGCGGTCGCCATGGCGCAGGGGGTCCGGCGGCGCCTGGGCTCAGACCTCGGAGTCGGGATCACCGGCATTGCGGGGCCGGGGGCTGACGGGACGGTCAAACCGATCGGCCTGACCTACATCGCGGCAGCCTCGGGCGACGAGGAGCGCTGTCAGCGCTTCATGTTCGGCGGAGATCGCCGATCCAACCGCGAACAGGCGAGCGAGGCCGCGCTCAAGCTCCTGCTTGACCTCCGAACAGGTGTTCGTTACACTGCGATGGCCCTCGACACTGAAGGAGTGGAGGAGCCCTGTTAAGACGACTTTGACCTCGACCAACCACTACGACACACTCACGCCGAAGCACATGGAGGGCATCTGAATGGAAAAAGACAAGGCGCTCAGCACCGCCGTTTCGCAGATCCGGCGCAGCTACGGCGAAGGGGCGATCATGAAGCTCGGCGAGGCGGCTGCCATGCGCGAGGTCAGCTCGATCCCGACCGGCGCGCTGCCGCTCGACCTGGCGCTCGGCGTGGGGGGCATCCCCCGGGGCCGGGTGATCGAGATCTACGGTCCCGAGTCGGCCGGCAAGACGACGGTTGCGCTGCACATCGTCGCCGAGGCCCAGAAGCTGGGCGGCGTGGCGGCCTTCGTCGACGCCGAGCACGCGCTCGACCCCATCTACGCCGCGCGCATCGGGGTCAACATCGACGAGCTGCTGATCTCCCAGCCCGACACCGGCGAGCAGGCCCTCGAGATCGTCGAGGTCCTGGTGCGGTCGGGCGCCATCGACGTGATCGTGATCGACTCGGTGGCGGCCCTGGTGCCCAAGGCCGAGATCGAGGGCGAGATGGGCGATGCCCACGTCGGCCTCCAGGCCCGCCTGATGTCGCAGGCGCTGCGCAAGCTCACGGCCGCCATCTCGAAGTCCAACTGCGCGGTCATCTTCCTCAACCAGCTGCGCGAGAAGGTGGGGATCATGTTCGGCAATCCTGAGGTCCAGCCAGGCGGCCGGGCGCTCAAGTTCTATGCCTCGGTCCGCCTCGACATTCGCAAGGTGGAGACCATCAAGAGCGGCCTCGACTCGATCGGCGCGCGGGCCAAGGTGAAAGTGGTCAAGAACAAGGTGGCGCCGCCGTTCCGGACCGCCGAGTTCGACATCCTCTTCAACGAGGGCATCTCTCGCGAAGGGGCGTTGATCGATGCCGCGGTCGAGTTCGGCATCATCGAGAAGAGCGGCACCTGGATGTCCTTCGGCGCCACCCGGCTCGGGCAGGGCCGGGAGAACGTGCGCAACTTCCTACGCGAGAACCCCACCCTGTCCGGCGAGATCGAGGCCAATGTGCGCGAGAAGGCCGCCACCGCCGCGATACCGCTCAAGACTTCGGCTTCGGTGCGGACCGCTGCCCGGGTCGGCGCCGGCGAGGAAGACGATTAGCTGGCGTAACGGCCGCGCCCGGGCGGCTCCGCCGCCCGGTTCCGCTTATGACGCGGCCGTCCGGCTGCTGGCGTCGCGGGCACATTCGGCACGCGAGCTCCGCGTCAAGCTCGCGCGCCGCGGCCACCCGGCGGACGAGGTGGGGGCGACCCTGGAGCGCCTGCGCGCGGCCGGCTACCTGGACGACGTGGCCTATGCCCGGGCGCTGATCGGCCGCCGCTCCTCGTCCCGCGGCACCCGCGCCATGGCGGCCGAGCTGGCGGCCAAGGGCGTCGATCGCGAAGTCGCCCAGGCCGCCCTCGGCGAGATCGAGAGCGCCGACGAGGTCGCGGCCGCGGTCGACGTGGCGAGGCGCATGCAGCGCGCCGGCCCCACCGATCCGCAGCGCATCGGCACGCGCCTCCTCCGAAGGGGTTTCTCGATGGAGACAGCCAGGGCAGCCCTCCGCCAGCTTTAGGAGCCCAGGGTCACCGAGCGCCGGCGCTCGAACTGTTCCGAGCCGGGAGAAGCGTTCCGGCGCCGGCGTTCGAATGGTTCCCGATCGCTACCGCGCCCGCCGCCCTCACGCCAGCAAACCTAGGGATCTGCTTATAAACTTGGGCCTTACGCACCCTGTCGGGTGCTTCGAGATCCCAAGGATTGAACGCCGCGGACCTTTCGCGTCCGTCGGCAGCACCTTGAAAACCGAATACGCGAGGTGAACCAAGCACATGCCTATCTACCTAGTCGTGACATTGGTAGTGGTAGCGACGGTCCTCGCCGGTGGAATCGGTTTCCTGCTCGCCGCCCTGACGGTCGGCAAGCGGCAGCGCCTGGAGCTGGGCGAGCTCGAGGCCAAGCATCAGCAGCGGTTGCTCGACGTCGAGGCCGCCGCCAAGGAGAAGCTGCTGGAGGCCAAGGAGGAGGCGGTCAAGATCCGCACCGAGGCCGAGCAGGAGGCGCGCGAGACCCGGGCCCAGGCCCAGCAGGTCGAGCGGCGCCTGCTTCAAAAGGAAGAGAACCTGGAGAAGCGAGCCGAAGACCTGGCCCGCCGGGAGGAAAGCTTTTCAACGCGTGAGCGAGGCCTGGAGGAGATCCGGGCCCAGCTCGAAGAGACCTACAGCGCGCAGCTCCTGGAGCTGGAGCGGGTGGCCCAGATGACGCGCCAGGAGGCACAGGGCGTCCTCATGAACCAGATCGAGCAGGACCTCCGCACGGAGGTCGCGCGCAAGGTCCGGGAATCCGAGCTGGCGGCTCGCGACGAGAGCGAGCGCCGCGCCAGGGAGATCGTGACCGAGGTCATCCAGAGGATCGCCGCCGACCAGACCGCCGAGACCTCCGTCTCGGTGCTGCCGCTGCCCAACGAGGAGATCAAGGGCCGCATCATCGGCCGCGAGGGGCGCAACATCCGCGCCCTTCAGCAAGCGACCGGGATCGACCTGATCATCGACGACACGCCGGAGGCCGTGATCATCAGCGGCTTCGACCCGGTCCGCCGCGAGGTGGCCCGGACGGCGCTCAACAAGCTGATCGTCGACGGCCGCATCCACCCCGCTCGCATCGAGGAGGTGGTCGCCAAGGCCCGCCAGGAGGTCCTGCAGCGGGTCAAGGAGGAGGGGGAGGCCGCCGTCCTGGAAGTCGGATTCCAGGGTCTGCACCCCGAGGTGGTCCGCCACCTCGGCATCCTCCGGTTCCGAACCAGCTATGGCCAGCAGGTCCTCAACCATTCCAAGGAGGTCGCCTACCTGGCCGGAATGATGGCGTCCGAGATCGGCGCCGACGTCCGCATCGCCAAGATGAGCGGGCTTCTGCACGACATCGGCAAGGCCATCGACCACGAGGTGGAGGGTTCGCACGCGGTGATCGGAGCCGACCTCCTGCAGCGGCATGGGGTGCCGGCGCCGGTCGTGCACGCGGTGCGCGCCCATCACTACGACGAGGAGCCCCACACCATCGAGGCCTTCCTCCTGATCGCCGCCGACGCCATCTCGGCCGCCCGTCCGGGCGCGCGCCGGGAGACGCTGGAGGCCTACATCAAGCGGCTGGAGAAGCTGGAGGAGATCGCCAACTCCTTCCAGGGGGTCCAGCAGTCATACGCCATCCAGGCCGGTCGCGAGATCCGGATCCTGGTCCGGCCGGAGCAGATCGACGACTCGTCGGCACAGCTCATGGCCCGGGACATCGCCAAGCGGATCGAAAGCGAGATGAGCTACCCCGGGCAGATCCGGGTCACGGTCGTCCGCGAGACCCGCGCGGTCGAATACGCCAAGTAACGACACCAGGGAGGTCCCGCCGCGGGGCCTCCCTTTTTTTATCCGAGAAGGGCCGCCACCATGGCTGCTCTGCGGATCGGGTCCAGGTCCCGATCTTCGCGCGCCCATTCGCGCAGGCCTGGGTTGAGCTCCAAGCCCCGTCGCAGATAAGGAAAGGCATCTTCGACGCGACCCCGGCGAGCGTAGAAGCAGCCCAGGTTGTAGTCGGCGCTGCCCCGCGCGCGGTCGTCCGGGAACGACTGGTTGTCGAGGTCGTGTACCCAGAGTGCGACCGCCTCGGCCGCGGACTCGTCGCCGCGACCCGACGCCAGGTACTCCAGGTGCTCCGCGAGGTGCCCGTGGGTATTGCCCGGGATCACCTCCCAGACCTGGCGCTCAGGGTCGTTCGGGCGTGGCGCCCGCAGGTCCTCCTCCGAACAGGCCTCGATGGCCGCTGCCAGCACCTCCCAAGAGGTGCGGACCGACTCCGCCACCGCGCCGGCGGAGAGGCCGCGCGTGGCTTCGTGGATGGCAGCGTTGCGTTCCTCGAGGTTCCGCCCCTCAGCCATAGGCTCGGCGCGGCCGCCGGGTGCCAGCAGGTGCGCGGCATGCTCGCGCCACGCCGCCATGTGGGCCAGGTGGTCCTTGACGGTCCAGGCGCCGGGTACTGCGGGAGCCGCGTCATCGCACTGCGGGAGCAGCTCCGCAGCCTCCTTGGCGCGAGTGGCGGCCACGACCTCGAGCAGCGCTTCCCTCAGGCGCGCACCTCGCCAGCGATGCTCATATCGGCGCCGATTGTAGGCTTCGGTGCGGTGCCAGCCGAGTTCCGCATCCTGTTCGTAGCCGACATCGTCGGCCGCCCCGGCCGGGAGGCGCTGAAGGCCCTCCTGCCCGGCCTCCAGCGGGAGCTCGAGCCCCACCTGACGGTGGTCAACGGCGAGAACGCGGCCGGCGGCTTCGGGATCACCGCCAAGATCGCCGAGGAGCTGCGCCGGGCGGGCGCCGACGTCATCACCACCGGGAACCACGTGTGGGACCAGAAGCAGTTCCTGGAGGAGCTCCCCGACCTGGAGCGCGTGTTGCGACCTCATAACTTTCCGCCCGGGGCGCCTGGGACGGGCGCCTGCGTGCTCGAGGCGGACGGCGAGCAGGTGCTGGTGCTGAACCTGATGGGCCGCCTCTACCTGCAGGACATCGACGACCCCTTCCGAGCGGCGGACGCGGTCCTGGAGGCCAATCCCGAGGTGCGTATCAGCCTCTGCGACATGCACGCCGAGGCCACCAGCGAGAAGGTGGCCATGGGCTGGTACCTGGACGGTCGGGTCAGCGCGGTGGTGGGCACCCACACCCACGTGCCCACGGCGGATGCGCGGGTGCTGCCCGGGGGCACGGCCTACGTGACCGACGTGGGGATGGTAGGGCCCCGGGACGGCGTCATCGGGGTGGACAAGGAGGCGGTCATCAAGCGCTTCCTGACCGGCATCCCGCACCGCTTCGAGGTCGCGGAAGGACCCGTGACATTCAACTCGGTCGCCATTAGCATTGATAGACTCACCGGCCGAGCAATTTCGATTTCACGCAACGATCTAGTACACACGTAATGACGGGGGTTCCAGCAATGACGGGGGAGGGGCGCAAACCGGTGGAGGTGCTGAAGGTCTCGGCGACCTCGAAGCCGGTCGCGGTGGCGGGGGCCATCGCGGGCGTGATCCGCTCCCAGTCGCGGGTCGAGGTCCAGGCCATCGGCGCCGGGGCCATCAACCAGGCCATCAAGGCGATTGCCATCTCCCGCGGCTACGTGGCGCCCGGCGGCCTCGAGCTGGTCTGCATCCCCTCCTTCATCGACATCTCGATCGACGGCGAGGAGCGCACAGGTATCAGACTGCTGGTGGAGGTTCGCTGAGCAGGTCTTTCCACGTCTGGACGATCGGGTGCCAGATGAATGTCGCCGACTCCGAGTCGCTTTCGCGCCGGCTGCTGGCCGCGGGCTACGTCGAGGAGCCCGAGCTGGAGCGGGCCGACATCGCGATCCTCAACACCTGCGTGGTGCGACAGGCCTCCGAGGACAAGGTCTACTCCAAGCTCCACGAGCTCCGCGCGTGGAAGACCCCCGAGCGCACGCTGGCGCTGACCGGGTGCATCGTCCGCAAGGAGGGCGAGACCCTGCGCGGCCGCTTCCCGCAGCTCGACCGGGTGGTCCCGATCGGCGAGTACGAGGACTTCGTGGCCGACCTCGGGGCCCGCTACGACCTCTCGTTGGGCGAGCCGCTGCCGGTGGCCGGGCGAACCGGCATCAGCCACTACGTCAACGTGATCGAGGGCTGCGACCACAACTGCACCTTCTGCATCGTCCCCAAGGTGCGCGGTCGCGAACGCCACAAGCCTATGGCGGCCGTGGTGGCCGAGTGCAGCAGGGCAGTCGCAGAGGGCGCCCGCGAGGTCGTGCTGCTGGGCCAGAACGTCGACGACTATCACGATCCCGAAGGCCACGGCGGGCTGGCGGCGCTGGTCTCGGAGGTGGAGCTGATCCCTGGCCTCCGGCGCCTGCGCTTCATGACCTCGCATCCCCAGGACCTGGAACCGGAGCTGCTGGAGGCGATGGCGCGCAGCCGCGTCATCGCGCGCGAGCTGCAGCTGCCGATCCAGTCCGGCGATGACTCCATCCTGAAGCGCATGGCGCGGGGCTACCAGGTGCGTCATTACCGCGCCATCGTGGAGCGGGCGCGAGCGCTCATGCCCGACCTCGGCCTCTACACCGACGTCATCGTCGGCTTTCCCGGCGAGACGCGGGCGATGTTCGAAGGCACGCGCCGCGTCATGGAGGAGCTCGAGTTCGACGTCGTGCACCTGGCCATGTACTCGCCGCGGCCCGGCACCCACGCCGCCGAGAAGATGCCGGACGACGTGGCGCACGAGGAGAAGCGGCGCCGCATCAACGAGCTGCTGCAGCTGCAGCGCGCCATCGCCGCTCGCCGCGCCGCGGGCTGGGTCGGCCGCCAGGTCGAGGTGCTGATCGAGGGCGCCGACGAGCTCGGGCGTCCTTACGGTCGCAGCCGGCAGGGCAAGCGCGTCATCGTGCTGCGTCAGCGCCTGGAGCCGGGCACGCTTCTGGACGTGGTCGTCAAGGAGGCGAGCGCCGGTCAGCTGACCGGGGTGGCGGCCTCTACCCCAAGAAATCTGCGATTTCTTGGGGACCCCTGAAGTGACGGAAACCCCCGCCCTGCGCCAGTACCGCGAGGCCAAGGAAGCCCACCCGGACGCCATCCTGCTCTTCCGGATGGGCGACTTCTACGAGATCTTCTTCGAGGACGCGCAGGCGGCGGCGCCGATCATGGGCGTGACGCTCACCTCCCGGCCGATGGGCAAGACCGGGCGGACGCCGATGTGCGGCGTGCCTCACCACGCCTGGCAGGGCTATGTCGGAAAGCTGCTGCGGGCTGGGCGCTCGGTCGTCATCTGCGAGCAGATGGAGGGGCCCACCGGTAAAGGCGTGATCAAGCGCGAGGTCACCCGCGTGCTGACGCCGGGCACGGTGGTGGAGGAGGCCTACCTGGAGCCGGGGCGCTCCAACTACCTGGTCGCGGCCTGGACGCAGGGCGGCTGGGCGGGCATCGCGGCCTGCGAGGTCTCGGCCGGGGAGCTGCTGCTCTGCCAGCTGCCGGCGGAGCGCCTGCCGGCCGAGCTGGACCGCCTGGGCCCGGCGGAGCTCCTGACGCCGCCGGCGGTCGACGCCTTCCGCTTCGATCCCGAGCGCGGGCGCCGCCGCCTCCAGGAGCTGCTGGGGATCGCCCACCCGGCGGCGGTTGGGGCCGAGGAGGCGCCGCTGGCCCTGGGCGCGGCCGGGGTCGTGCTCGACCACCTGCGGCAGGGCCAGGTGCGCGTCGAACCCGGGCTCTTCCGGGTCCGCACGTATTCGCCCGATTCCACCATGCAGCTGGATCCCGCCACCGTGCGCAACCTCGAGCTGCCCGCGCTGCTGAAGCTGCTGGACCGCACCTCCACAGCGATCGGCGCCCGGCGACTGCGCGCCTGGCTCTCGGCGCCCCTGCGCGACGTGGAGGCCATCGAGCTCCGGTTGGGCGGGGTGGCAGAGCTGGCCGCCGCCTCCTCGATGCGGGACGGCCTCCGCGGCGCCCTGCGCGAGGTGGGGGACCTCGAGCGCCTGGTCACGCGAGCCGCCCAGGGCATTTCGACGCCGCGCGAGCTGCTGGCCCTGTGCCGGTCGCTGGAGGCGCTGCCGGGCGTGGGCGAGGCCGCCGCCGGCGCCACCGCGCTTGCCCTCCGGGCGCTGGCAGGGCGCCTGGAAGGCGCGCCCGCGCTGGCGGCGGAGCTGGGGCGGGCGGTGGTCGATGATCCTCCCGCGACGGCGCGGGAGCCTGGCGCGGTGCGGCCCGGGTACGACGCGGCGCTGGACGGCATCCGCGAGGCCTCGCGCTCGGCGCGGGAGTGGATCGCGGCGCTGGAATCCACCGAGCGCGAGCGGACCGGGATCAAGACCCTGCGCGTCGGCTACAACCGCGTCTTCGGCTACTACCTCGAGGTCGGCCACGCCCACACCGGCGCGGTCCCCGCCGACTATGTGCGCAAGCAGACGCTGACCGGTGCCGAGCGCTACATCACGCCCGAGATGAAGGAGCGCGAGGCGGTGGTGCTCAACGCCCAGCACGACGCGCTGGCCCGTGAGCAGGAAGTGCTGCGCGACCTCTGCGAGCAGGTGGCGGCGGTGGCCGGGTCGCTGCTCTCGACCGCGGAGGCGCTGGGTGAGCTCGACGGCCTGGCGGCCCTGGCCGAGACCGCCTCGGCGCTGGCCTGGACCCGCCCCGAGATCTCCGCCGGGCTGCAGCTTCGAATCAGTGGCGGCCGCCACCCGGTCGTGGAGGCGGCGCTGCCGGCCGGGTCGTTCGTGGGCAACGACGTCGAGCTGGACCCCGAGGGCCAGCAGGTGATCGTTCTGACCGGGCCCAACATGGCCGGCAAGTCGACCTACCTGCGGCAGGTGGCGCTGATCGTGCTGCTCGCGCAGTGCGGCTCCTTCGTACCGGCCGACCAGGCGGTGATCGGGCTCGCGGACCGCGTCTTCACGCGGGTGGGCGCTCACGACGACCTCAGTTCAGGGATGTCGACCTTCATGGTCGAGATGACGGAGTCCGCGAACATCCTCAACCACGCCACGAGGGCCTCGCTGGTCGTGCTCGACGAGGTGGGGAGGGGGACCTCGACCTACGACGGGATCTCGATCGCCCAGGCGCTGGTCGAGCACATCCACGACCGGGTCGGCTGCCGCACGCTCTTCGCCACCCACTACCACGAGCTGACCGCGCTGGCCGACCGCCTGCCGCGGGTCTGCAACCAGCGCGTCGAGGTGGTCGAGGAAGGCGACCGGGTCACCTTCCTGCACCGGGTGGTGCCGGGCGGCGCCGATCGCTCCTACGGCATCCACGTGGCTGCGCTGGCGGGCCTGCCGCCTTCCCTGATCGCCCGCGCCCGGCAGGTGCTGGGGGAGCTCGAGCGCCACCGCCCCCTGGAGCCGCCGGCTCAGCAGCTCGGGCTGCCTCTGGAGACGGGCAAGGACCCGGTCGCGGCCGAGCTCGATGAGCTCGATCTGGACAAGCTGACCCCCATCGAGGCGCTGCAGAAACTCTACGAGCTGCGGTCCCGCCTCTCGTGATCCGCAAGCTGGCGGCCGAGGTCGCCGACGCGATCGCCGCCGGCGAGGTGGTGGAGCGGCCCGCCTCGGTGGTCAAGGAGCTGGTCGAGAACGCCCTGGACGCGGGTGCGGGCCGGGTCTCGGTCGAGGTCCGCGGCTCCGGGCGCGGGCTGGTGCGGGTGGCCGACGACGGCGGCGGCATCCCGGCCGAGGAGCTGGCGCTCGCCTTCCTGCGGCATGCCACCAGCAAGGTGCAGCGGCTGGAGGACCTGGGGGCCATCGCCACCCTGGGCTTCCGCGGCGAGGCCCTGGCCAGCATCGCCGCGGTGGCCGAGGTCGAGTGCCGCTCGCGGGGCGCCTCGATCCGGCTCCGCGCCGGGGAGGTGCTGGACAGCGGCAGCGCGCCGCCGACCGCGGGCACCGTGATCGAGGTCCGCGACCTCTTCGCCAACACCCCCGCCCGGCTCAAGTTCCTGAAGTCGGACGCCACCGAGAACGCGGCGGCCGCCCAGGTCGTGCGCAGCTACGCCCTTCTGCGGCCTGACGTGCGCTTCGAGCTGGTCGTGGACGGCCGGCGCCTCCTCGCCACCGCCGGCGACGGCGACCGCCGGGGGGCCCTGGCGTCCGTCCTGGGCAGCCAGGTGGCGGATGCGATGCTGCCCCTGGCCGGCGAGGGAGTGGCCGGGATGGTGTCCGAGCCGCGGCTCAGCCGGGGCTCGCGTGAGGCCATCGTGCTCGCGGTCAACTCCCGGCCCGTCACCTCGCACCGGCTCCAGCACGCGCTCGAGCAGTCCTACCTCGGCCGGCTGGAGCGCGGCCGCTACCCGGTGGCGGTGCTTGACCTGGCCGTGCCTCCGGCCGAGGTGGACGTCAACGTGCACCCGGCCAAGCGCGAGGTGCGCTTCCGGGACGAAGGCGCCATCTACGGGCTCGTGCAGCGGGCGGTGCTGGCCGCGCTGGGCGGCGCCCGGCCCTTCACGATGCCGCTGCAGACCATCGCCGCCACCGCCGCGCCGCGCCGGCAGCTGACCCTGCACGAGCCGGCGATCGCCCTCGCACCGAGTGCGGAGTCGGCGCCGGCGCCCCAGGCGCCGCCGCTGCGCCCGCTGGGGCAGGCCCTGGAGGGATACCTGGTGGCCGAGGGCCCCGACGGGATCGTGCTGGTGGACCAGCACGCCGCCCATGAGCGGGTGCTCTACAACCGCTTCCTGGCCCGGCTGCGCGGCGCGCCGGCCCCCAGCCAGGCGCTCCTCCTCCCCCAGGTGGTCGATCTCGAACCCGCCCTGGCCGCGGCGGCGGCGGACCACCGGGAAGGGGTGCGGGCGGTCGGCTTCGAGGTCGAGGAGTTCGGCCCGGGCACGGTCCGGGTGCTGGCGGCGCCGGTCGAGACCGCGCCCGAGCGCATCGAAGAGGCGCTCCTCGACCTGCTCTCGGCGCTAGCCGGCGCCGGCCCCGACGACCGCCTGGAGCAGGCGGCGGCCTCGATCGCATGCCACTCCGCGGTGCGCTTCGGGGATCCCATGGAGCTGTCCGAGCAGCGCCGCCTGCTCGAGGAGCTGGAGCGGGCCGAGGATTCGATCACCTGCCCCCACGGCCGCCCGACCCGGCTCGAGCTCTCGGCCCAGGAACTCCGGCGGCACTTCCGGAGGAATTACTGACCACCCCACAAAATCTGCGATTTTGCGGGGACCCCGGATGAATCCAGTCATCGTGGTCGTCGGGCCGACCGGGATCGGCAAGACGCGAGCCGCCTTCGAGGTGGCGCTGCACCTGGGCGGCGAGGTGGTGGTCGCGGACTCCCGCCAGGCCTATCAGCGCCTGCACATCGCCACCAACCATCCGCCCGCCGACTACCAGGCTCAGGTCCGCTACCACGGCATCGAGTTCGCCGACCCGGTCAACGAGGTGGCCAGCGCGCACGACTTCCTGCGCGTGGCCACGGCCGCGATCTCCGACGCCCAGAGGCGCGGGGTGGCGGTGGTGGTCGAGGGGGGCAGCATGCTCTGGGTGGACGCTCTCACCGAGGGCTTCAACCTGGCCGGGGTGCCGCCGGACGCGGCCCGGCGCCGCAAGCTGGGCACCATGTCGCGCGAGGAGCTGGCGGACCAGGTCAGGCGTCTCGACCCGGCCGCCGACCTCGACTTCCTCAACCCGGTACGCCTGGTGCGCGCGATCGAGATCCTGGAATCTGCCGGCCCGCCCCTGAGCGCGCACCGGCGGCGGCAGACGGCGCCCTGGCTCTTCCGGCGCGTCGGGCTCGAGGCGCCGCTCGAGGCCATTGAGCGGCGCCTCCGCACGCGCTGCCGCGAACAGGTCGGGCGCGGGCTCCTGGCCGAGACCCGCTCGGCGCTGGAAGCCGGCGTGCCTCGGGACCATCCCGTGCTGACCGGCATCGGCTACGCGGAGGCGCTGGCCTGCCTGGAGGGCGAGATCACGGAGACCGAGCTGCCGGAGCGGATGCTGCTCTCCAACCGGCGCTACGCCAAGCGCCAGCTGGGGTGGTTCCGCAAGCACCCGGCGACCGCCTGGCTGGCCGCGGAGCCGGACCCGGTGCCCGCTATCCTGAGATCCCTGGAGAGCGCCGACTGATCCCCACCCAGCCCGTGAAGGAGCGGGCATACCTGATCGGCGTGGTGCTCCCGGGAACTCCACCCGCGGCCGTCGAGGAGCAGATGCGGGAGCTGGAGGAGCTCTTGCTGACCGCCGGCGCCGAGGTCGTCGCCTCCGACGTCCAGCGACGGGACGCGGTCGAGCCAGGGCTCTTCGTGGGCAAGGGCAAGGTCGAGGAGATCCGCGACCGCCGCGAGGAGCTGCGCTACGACCTGGTGGTCTGCAACGACGACCTCAGCCCGCGCCAGCAGCGCAACCTGGAGCGCGACCTGAAGATCAAGGTGGTCGACCGCACCGAGCTGATCCTCGACATCTTCGCCCAGCACGCGCGCACCCGAGAGGGCCGCCTGCAGGTCGAGTCGGCGCAGCTGCATCACCTGCTGCCGCGCCTGATCGGCGCCTACGACTACCACCGCCAGGGCGGCGGCATCGGCACCCGCGGGGGTCCCGGCGAGCAGCAGATCGAGGTCGAGCGGCGGCGCATCCGCAAGCGCCTCAAGGACCTCGAGCACGAGCTGGAGGACGTCCGCCGCCAGCGCGAGCAGCAGCGGGCGGCGCGCCGCGGCTCGGAGCTGGTCACGGTCGCCATCGTGGGCTACACCAACGCCGGCAAATCAACCCTGCTCAACACCCTCACGCGGGCCGGCGTGCGGGCCGAGAACAAGCTCTTCGCCACCCTCGATCCGACCACCCGGCGGCTGCGCCTGGAGAGCGGGCGCGAGATGCTGCTGACGGACACCGTCGGTTTCATCCAGAAGCTGCCCACCGACCTGGTGGCCTCCTTCCGGGCCACGCTCGAGGAGGTCACCCACGCCGACATCGTGCTGCACGTGCTGGACGCCAGCGCACCCGCCGC
>DATCNF010000285.1:0-11271 GCA_036565325.1 Candidatus Dormiibacterota bacterium
CATTGGTGCGCACCGGCGAGGACGCCACCGGGGCGGTGCTGTCGGGCACCGCCGGGCTGACGGTGACGGTGGAGGGGCCGGGCGCCGCGCCGAGGGAGCAGCCGGCGGCGGCCACCGCCGCTACCGCGACCAGGCTCCGCAGCGACGCAGCGGCCGCTAGGTTCCCCCTCCGGCGCCCACCGCCACCGCGCCGGCCTGGTCGCGGTGGCCCGCCATCGCCGTCCGGTAGAGCTGGACGTAGCGGCGCGCCGAGCGCGCCCAGGACACGTCCTCGGACATCGCGTTCTGGACCAGGCGCTGCCAGTCCTCGCGGTGGCGGAAGGCCTCGACCGCGCGCACCACGGCGCCGAAGAGCTCCCAGGCGTCGTACTGCTGGAACACGAAGCCGAGGCCCTCACCGGTGGCGGGGTCGTGGTCGCGGATGGTCTCGGCCAGGCCGCCCGTGGCCCGGACGATGGGGATGGTGCCGTAGCGCAGCGCGATCAGCTGGCCGAGCCCGCCCGGCTCGAAGCGCGAGGGCATGAGCAGCATGTCGGCGCCCGCGTAGATGCGCTGGGCGAGACCGGGGTCGAAGCCGATCACCGCCGCCACCCGGCCCTCGTGCTGGGCGGCGAAGTGCCGGAACATGTCCTCATAGCGGCGGTCGCCGGTGCCCAGCACCACCAGCTGGAGGTCGGGGCCGGAGGCCATCAGCTTGGGCAGCACCTGCTCCAGCAGGTCGAGGCCCTTCTGCTCGTAGAAGCGAGAGATGAACGCGATCAGCGGGGCTGGCGAGCTCGCCAGCCCCAGCTCGCGCCGCAGCGCGGTCTTGTTCAGGTCCTTGCCCGACATGTCCGCCGCGCTGTAGGGGTGGCGCAGCGCGGGATCGCGCAGGGGGTCGAAGACCTCGACGTCGATGCCGTTGACGATCCCGTAGAGCTTGTGGGCGTGGAGCCGGAGCATCTCGTGCATCCCCTCCCCCAGCTCGGGCGTCTGGATCTCCTGCGCGTAGCGCTCGCTGACGGTGTTGACGACGTCGGCGAAGTTGATGCCGCGGCCGAGCAGGTTGACCATATCGTCCAGGTGGGGCACCCCGATCTTCATCAGCCCCCAGGGCTCGAGGCCCGCGAGGTGGAGGGTGCCGTAGCCGAACTGGCCCTGGAAGGCGAGGTTGTGGATGGTGAGCACCGAGGCCACGCCGGCCAGGTCCTTCTCCGCCGAGAAGACGCGGTTGATGAGGTTGGGGATCAGCGCCACGTGCCAGTCGTGCAGGTGCACGACGTCGGGGATGAAGCCCAGCGGCTTCAGCATCTCGACCACCGCCAGGTCGAAGAAGATGAAGCGCGCGTCGTCGTCGCCGAACCCGTACAGCCCGTCGCGGTCGAACAGCGGCGGGCAGTCGACGAAGTAGATGGGAACCTCACCGGCCCGGCCCTCGAGCACGCTGGCCTCCACGCCGTGGCTGCCCAGACCCACCCGCAGCCCGCGCACAACCGGCTGCAGGTGGTTGCGGTCGATGCCGATCTGCCGGTAGCGCGGCATCACCAGGCGCACGTCGTGGCCCAGCCGGCGCAGCTCCTTGGCGAGTGCGGCGGTGACGTCGGCCAGGCCGCCCGACTTGGCGTAGGGCGCCACCTCGGCCGCCGCGATCAGGATCTTGAGCGGGGGCCCGGGCTCGAACTCCGAGAGCTCGGCACGGCGGGGTACGCGCAGCCCGAGTGAGCCGATCGGCGGCACCAATTCGACGACCTGGCCCTCGCGTTCCACGACCAGCGCCAGCTGCATGGGCTCGCCACCGGTCTTCTCCAGGTCATCGAAGGGGATGGCGATTCGGGCGCGCGATTCGTGCGGCAGCACCGCCGTGGGCTCGGCCCGCGTCTTGTCGGCGGTCAGGCGGCCAATGGTGACAGTCCGCCCGTCGATCTGGATGGCGGTGCCGGGCTCGAACCCGAGGTCGGCCATCGAGGTCGCGGGCAGCGGGGCGCGGACCGGCTCGCCGACGACCGGGCCGTCGGGCGAGCCCGACGTGTACAACCAGAACTGGACGCCCTGGGCCTCCAGCGCCTCGGGGCTGAGCGGGCTGTCGACGCGCAGGTGGAGGTGGTTCTCGTCGCTGCCGTAGAGCAGGCGCGACACGTAGCCGACCGGCTTGTGGAGGGCGCCGAAGCCGCTGCCCACCTCGTAGCGGCCGGCACTGTCCCAGGCCGGGTCGTCGTCGCTGCTGGGCGTGATGTTGCGAACCGGCATCCGCCGCTCCTCGGCGCTGGCCCGCTCCAGGATCGGCTTGAAGAGGGCCGTCGGCTGGCGCGCGTTGAGGAGCTTGTAAACGTTGCGGAGATGCAACCTATATTGGTTATCCCAGATCTGGTCCATGCCCGAGTCGTGTTTGCGAGAGAACCACCAGAACCAGTCGGAGCCCTCGGTGATCATGATCTCGCGCCAGGCCGCGGTCACCTGCTCGGCCTCGTGCGGGTGGTGCTCGGCGTAGTCGGCCAGCCAGTCGCGCGTCTCCGCGAGCAGGTCCCAAGCGGTGTTGTGCTCGGGGTCCCCGATCCAGGTGTCGAGGCTGGCGCCGATCCAGCTGCCGGTGTGGAGGCGGTGGAGCGGGCGCCGCTCGGGGTGCTCGCGCAGGAAGTCGCCGACCGTCGTGCAGACGATGTCCTGGGCCTTGTCGAGTTCGGTGTAGAGCGCATCCAGAAAGTCGTTGCCCTCGCGCGGGTAGAAGTCCCAGGCGTTCTCGCCGTCGAGGGCGACGGTGACCAGGAAGTCGCGGTCCTCGCCCTGCTGCTCGCGGATCCGGCGCAGCCGGCGCAGGAAGTCGGCGACCGCGTCCAGGGTCGGCATCCGGTGGTAGTCGAAGCCGATCAGGTTGGAGAGCTGGGCGTCGCGGAAGACCAGCGACACCTTGCCCCCGTCGCGCTCCATGAGGTACGGCGAATAGAGGATCTCGGGCTGGTGCAGACGGCCCTCGCCGTCACGCGTGAGGCCGATCTCCAGCGAGCGCGCGAGCACGTCGTCGTCGGAGATGAACCACTCCACCCCGGCCTGGATGGCCAGCGAGGCCACCGAGTCGCCGACCGCCATCTCGCTCGGCCACATGCCGCGCGGATGCACGCCCATCAGCCTCTCGAATGAGCTCATTCCCATCTCGATCTGCCGCTCCGCGTCCTCGCGGTGGGCGAACCGGCGGTTGGGGAGCCGGATCTGCGGGATCGCGGCGCGCGCCGACTCCAGGTCGACCAGCAGGGGCAGGATCGGGTGGTAGTAGGGCGAGAAGGTGAGCTCGGCCTGGCCGCGCTGGGCGAGCTCGGCGTACTTGGGGATGACCTGGCCGACGATCTCCAGCTGCGCCTCGAAGAGGACCTCTTTGTCCTTCTCCGTGAAGTCGCGGTCCTTGGCCTTGAGCTGCGAGAGGCCGGGGTCGCGGTCGACCCAGCCGGGATCGACCCAGGCCAGGTTCGACCACACCTGGAGATCGCGGATGTCCTGCTCCAGGAAGGTCTCGTCCTCGGCTCGCGACGCCAGCTCCGTGTAGCGGGGGCTGGCCTGGACGCGCAGGAAGCGCGTCGACTCGCGGCTCCAGTGAATCAGGAAACGCCGCTCCTCGTGGGTGAGGTCGGCGGCCGGCCGGCGCGCCAGGTTGAGGAAGAGGTCCTCGTACTCGCCCTTCGTGTAGTCCTCGATCTGGGCCAGCAGCGAGGGCACCAGGTTGAACGTCTGGCGCACCCGCGGGTAGTCGTCGAGCAGGGCCGCCATCTTGTAGTAGTCCTTGGCTGTGCGAAGGCGCACCCAGGGCAGGAGGTAGGTGCGCGTGAGGTCGTCCTTGTAGTACGGCTGGTGCATATGCCAGACCAGGGCGAGGTTCAGTGGTCGCATGAGGCCGCGTTAAAGGGTAGTCAGTCGGCTGCGGAGGACTTGAAGAAGACCGCGCCCAGGGGCGGAAGCCCGATCGTGACCGACCAGGGCCGGCCGTGCCACGGCTCCTCGCGCGCCTCCACCCCGCCCAGGTTGCCCCAGCCGCTGCCGCCGTAGTCGGCGGCGTCGCTGTTCAGCAGCTCCTTCCAGAAGCCCGCGCGCGGCAGCCCCAGGCGGTACTCCGGCCGGGGCACCGGCGTGAAGTTGAAGGCGCAGGCGATCACGTCGCCATTGGGGGCCTTGCGCATGAACGAGAGCGTCGAACCCTGGCTGTCATTGGCGTCGATCCACTCCCAGCCCGCGGGCTCGAAGTCGAGCTCGTGCAACGCGGGCTCCGCCCGGTGCGCGCGGTTGAGGTCGCCGACCCACCTCTGCAGTCCCGCGTGCGACGGGTACTGCAGCAGGTACCACTCGATCTGCGCATCATGGTTCCACTCCCGCCCCTGGCCGAACTCGCAGCCCATGAAGAGCAGCTTCTTGCCGGGACAGGCGTGCATGTACCCGAAGAGCAGGCGCAGGTTGGCGAACTTCTGCCACTCGTCGCCCGGCATCTTGCCCAGCAGCGATCCCTTCCCGTGCACCACCTCGTCGTGCGACAGCGGCAGCACGTAGTTCTCGCTGAACGCGTACACGCCGCGGAAGGTGAGCTCGTTCTGGTGCCACTTGCGGTGCACCGGCTCCCGCGACATGTACTGCAGCGTGTCGTGCATCCAGCCCATGTCCCACTTCATCCCGAAGCCGAGCCCGCCGACGTAGGTCGGACGCGACACCATCGGCCACGCGGTCGACTCCTCGGCCATCGTCTGCACGTCCGGGAAGGCGCCGTAGATCTCCTTGTTGAGCCGGCGCAAGAAGTCGATCGCCTCCAGGTTCTCGCGCCCTCCGTAGTCGTTGGCGATCCACTCGCCGGCCTTGCGCGAGTAGTCGAGGTAGAGCATCGAGGCCACGGCGTCCACCCGGATGCCGTCGATGTGGTAGTTCTCGAGCCAGAACAGCGCGGAGGAGATCAGGAACGACCGGACCTCGTGGCGGCCGTAGTTGAAGATGTAGCTGTTCCAGTCCGGGTGGAACCCGCGCCGCGGGTCGGCGTGCTCGTACAGGTGCGTGCCGTCGAAGTAGCCCAATCCGAATTCGTCGGTCGGGAAGTGCGACGGCACCCAGTCCAGCACCACGCCAATCCCGCGCTGGTGCAGGTGGTCGACCAGGTGCATGAAGTCCTGCGGCGTGCCGTAGCGCGAGGTGGGCGCGAAAAAGCCGGTCGTCTGGTAGCCCCAGGAGCCGAAGAAGGGATGCTCGGTGAGGGGCAGGAACTCGACGTGCGTGAAGCCCAGCTTTTCGCAGTAGTCGGCCAGCAGCGGGGCCAGCTCCTGGTAGGAGAGCGAGCGGTTGCCACCCTGCTCGTCGCGCATCCAGGAGCCGATGTGCAGCTCGTAGATGGACCAGGGCGCGGTGCCCGCGTTGCGCTCGCGGCGGCTCTGCATCCAATCCTGGTCGCCCCACGCGTAGTCGAGGTCCCAGACGATGGCGGCCGTCTTGGGCGCCACCTCGTAGAAGAGCCCCATGGGATCGGACTTGTCGGCGCGCCAGACGCCACCCCGGGCGATCACGTGGAACTTGTAGAGGGTGCCCCTGCCGACGTCGGGCACCAGGCCCTCCCAGATCCCGGACTTGGCCCGCGGCGAGAGCGGGTTGCGGCGCGGGTCCCAGCCGTTGAAGTCCCCGATCACGGAGACGCTCTCGGCGTTGGGAGCCCAGACGCCGAACCAGGTGCCGCCCTCCACGACGCGGGCGCCCAGCTTCTCCCAGAGCCGGAACTGGCTGCCCTCGTTGAAGAGGTAGACGTCGTCGTCGGTCAGCAAGGAACGGGGCTGGGTCTGGCTCATAACGAAGGCACCCGGCCCTGGGCGAGGTCGAGCAGTCCGCGCACCGGGATCCGCGCCCAGGACGGCCGGTTGTTGAGCTCGTAGCGCAGCTCGTAGAGCGCCTTCTCGATCAGCATCACGTCGAGCAGCAGGCGGGTCTCCTCCGCGGTCCGCGCCATGAACGAGGCGCTCCCCACGCCGGGGGTCTCCATGTACCCCTGAAGGTACGCGTCGCTGACGGCCGACACCCAGTCGGGGTCGGCCTTGGCGGTCTCGGCGGCGTAGTGGAACGACCTCAGCATGCCCGCCACGTCCTTCATCGTCCAGCGCTTGGTGCGCCGCTCGTGCAGCGTGCGCGCCGGCTCACCTTCGAAATCGATGAGCACGAAGTCCTCGCCGGTCCAGAGCACCTGCCCGAGGTGGAAGTCACCGTGAACGCGGATCCGGTGTGCCGTGAGCGGGCTGGCGAGCAGCGCGCGCACGCGATCCTGGATGAACTTCTGGAGCTCCAGCAGCCGGACCCCCTCTGGTTCCGAGGCCAGGGCTGAGCGCCGGAAGAGGTCCATCACCTGCGCCGAGAGTGACCGGATCGACTGGTAGGCGGAGCGGGCGTCGAGCATGGTCGTGGGCTCCGGGGCGAAGGCCGAGTCGTCGGGGTCGGAGGCCAGCGCCAGGTGCAGCTCCGCCGTCCGCCGCCCCAGCAGCCGCGCCTCGTGGTGGAAAACCCCGCCCTTCTCGCGCTCCAGCAGCGCCACCACGTGGGTCCAGGCGTCGCTGCGATGCGGCACGTACTGCTGGAGCATCCCCATCACCGCCGCCGCGGTCGGCCCGCGCCGGTAGATGATCGACCCCGCCACCGGGGCGATGTTCCGGAACGTGGTGCGCTCGGTCAAGAAGCGGCCCACCTCGAGGTCGGGATTGATCCCGTCCTCCAGGCGCCGGTAGACCTTCATGATCAGCCGCTCACCGAACACCACCGAGCTGTTGCTCTGCTCCGCGTGGGAGAGGGCGGGCGCCAGGTCCAGGTGCTCCTTGTGCAGCGTGCGCAGCAGCGGCGCGGGCAGCGTGACCAGGTCGCCCTTCTCGCCGCGGAAGCGGCGCCGGCGGGTGATCGAGTCGAGCAGGGCCTCGCTGAAGCCGGGGTCGGCGAGGGCGTCGATGACCAGGGTGTCCGGCGGCTCCTGGATTCGCGCCACCACGGCCCAGGGCGCGCGCTCCAAGACCTGCTCCGCCAGCTTGCCGTGGGCCGTGGTCAGCGGCAGGACGTAGAAGTCGGGGTCGCCCTCGACATACTGGATCTCGATCACCGCCACGTACGTGGTGCGGCGGCCGCGGCTGACCGGCATGGAGTCGAAGATGCGCACCGACCGCAGGCGACGGGCCTTGGCGCCGAACCAGCGTTGGGAGGAGATGTAGGAGGGGAGGATCTCCTCCAGGCGCTCGCTGTCGGGGCCTCTGAGCAGCCCGTCCAGGCCGTCGGTGAGCACCAGCTCGGGGACATCCGCCAGGGGCGCCTGCCTGATCTCGACCGGCTTGCGCACCGGCTGCAGCGAGAACCAGTAGAAGCTGTGCGGCCCCAGCGTGACCTGGTAGGGCGCGTCGGTCACCGTCGGGAATTCGATGAAGCCGAACATCTCGATCGGCACCAGGTCCTTGTAGGCCGACAGGTCGAGCTGCACGAACTGCGAGAAGCGCGAGAGGTTGGCGACCACCAGGATCCGCTCCTCGCCGTAGGTGCGCACGAAGGCCAGGACCTTGCGGTTCTCGGGGTGCAGGAATTGGAGCGCGCCGCGCCCAAACGCGGCGTGGCTCTTGCGGAGCGCGATCAGGCGCCGCATCCAGCTCAGCAGCGACTGCGAGTTGCCCGCCTGCGCCTCCACGTTGACGGCCTCGTAGTGGTATTCGGGATCGACGATCACCGGCAGGTAGAGGCGTTGCCGGTTGGCTTCCGAGAAACCGGCGTTGCGATCCGCCGACCACTGCATCGGCGTGCGCACGCCGTTGCGGTCGCCCAGGTAGATGTTGTCGCCCATCCCGATCTCGTCGCCGTAGTACACGACCGGGGTGCCCGGCATCGAGAAGAGGAGCGCGTTCATGAGCTCGATGCGGCGGCGGTTGTTCTGCATCAGCGGGGCGAGGCGCCGGCGGATGCCCAGGTTGATGCGGGCCACCTGGTCCGATGAGTAGACGCGCCACATGTAGTCGCGCTCCTCGTCGGTGACCATCTCCAGCGTCAGCTCGTCGTGGTTGCGCAGGAAGACCGCCCACTGCGCGGTCTCGGGGATGGAGGGCGTCTGGGCCATGATGTCGATGATCGGGAAGCGGTCCTCCAGGTGCAGCGACATGAACAGCCGCGGCATCAGCGGGAAGTGGTAGGCCATGTGACACTCGTCGCCGTCGCCGAAGTAGGTGACCGCGTCCTCCGGCCACTGGTTGGCCTCCGCCAGCAGCATCCGGTTCTCGAAGTGCGTGTCGATGTGCTTGCGCAGCCGCTTGACGAACTGGTGCGACTCGGGGAGGTTCTCGCAGTTGGTGCCCTCGCGCTCGTAGAGGTAGGGGATGGCGTCCAGCCGCAGCCCGTCGATGCCCATCCCCAGCCAGTGGTCGACGACCCTCATCAGCTCCAGCTCGACGCGCGGGTTCTCGAAGTTGAGGTCCGGCTGGTGGGTGTAGAAGCGGTGCCAGTAGTAGGCCTGCGCAACCTCGTCCCAGGCCCAGTTCGAGGTCTCGAAGTCCTTGAAGATGATCCGGGCGTCGCGGTAGCGGTCGTAGGTCTGGCTCCAGACGTAGAAGTCGCGGGTCGAGGTGCCTTTGCGCGCGCGCCGCGCCCGCTGGAACCAGGGGTGCTGGTCGGAGGTGTGGTTGCAGACCAGCTCGGTGATCACGCGCAGCCCTCGCCTGTGCGCCTCTCGCACCAGCCGGCTCACGTCCCCCACCGTCCCGTAGGCCGGGTTGACGTTGTGGTAGTCGGCGATGTCGTAGCCATCGTCCTTGCCGGGTGAGGGGTAGAAGGGCAGGAGCCAGATCGCGGTCACGCCCAGCTCGGCGATGTAGTCCAGCTTCTGGATGAGGCCGCGGAAATCGCCGATGCCGTCCCCGTTGGCGTCCATGAAGGCACGGACGTGCATCTCGTAGATGACCGCGTCCTTGTACCAGGTGGCTTCGTCGTTGATGCCGTTCATTCGACCGGGCGCAGCCCCGACCCGACCCGAAAAACGTGCGCCGGGGTGACCGCGGGATCGAGCTCTACGTAGTTCCAGCGGCCGCCGCCGCGCCAGCGGTAGACGGGGCCGTTGAGCAGGTCCACCACGTCATAGTCCCATTCGGTGTCGGCGAGCAGCTCGACCCAGCCCGCCTGCCGCTGGAGGTGGTCCAGGTTGACGACCACGCAGACCGGGGCCGCACCGTCGGGCGTGGTCTTGGTGTAGGCGAGCAGGCGCTCATTGTCCGTGCGCAGGAAGCGCAGCGTGCGGTCATGACGCAGCGCGGGCTGATCGCGGCGGATGGCGTTGACGCGCGTGATCAGCTCGCGCAGGCCGCCCGGCTCCTCGAAGTCCCAGTGCCGCACCTGGTACTTCTCGGAGTCCATGTACTCCTCCTTGCCGGGCACCAGGGGCCGGACGTCCAGTTGCTCGAAAGAGGGACCGAAGATGCCGTAGGAGGCGCCCAGCGTGGCCGCCAGCATGTAGCGCAGCGCCGCCATCGGGCGGCCGCCGGTCTGCAGCTGCTCGGTCAGGATGTCGGGCGTGTTGGGCCAGTAGCTGGGCCGGAAGAAGTCGACCACCGGGGGCGTCGTCAGCTCGGTCGCGTACTCCTTCAGCTCCCAGGGGGCCAGCCGCCAGGCGAAGTAGGTGTAAGACTGGCTGAAGCCGACCTTGGCGAGCTCGTACATCACCTTCGGACGGGTGAAGGCCTCGCTCAGGAAGATGGCGTCGGGATAACGCTCGCGGACCCGCGCCAGGACCCACTCCCAGAAGGCGAAGGGCTTGGTGTGGGGGTTGTCGACGCGGAACACCATCACCCCCTGCTCGCACCAGTGGATGAAGACGCTGAGCAGCTCGTCCCAGAGCCCGCGCCAGTCCGGGCTCTCGAAGTTGAAGGGGTAGATGTCCTGGTACTTCTTGGGCGGGTTCTCGGCGTAGCGGATGGAGCCGTCCGGGCGCTGCCGGAACCAGTCCGGGTGGTCCTTCACATAGGGGTGGTCGGGCGAGCACTGGAATGCGATGTCGAGGGAGATCTCCAGCCCCTGGCGGCGGGCCGCCTTGACCAGGCGCCGGAAGTCGTCCGGTGTGCCCAGGTCGGGGTTGATCGACTTGTGGCCTCCCTGCTGGGAGCCGATCGCCCAGGGACTGCCGACGTCGTGGCGGGTGGCGCTGACCGTGTTGTTGCGGCCCTTGCGGAACGAGCGCCCGATGGGGTGGATCGGCGGCAGGTACAGGATGTGGAAGCCCATCCCCGCCACGTAGGGCAGGCGCGCCTCGACGTCCCGGAAAGTGCCCGGCCGGTGGGGGTCAGGGGAGGCGGAGCGCGGGAAGAGCTCGTACCAGGCGCTGAAGCGCGCGCGCTCGCGCTCCACCAGCACGCGCGGAGTGCGCGCCGAGCAGGCCGCCAGGCTGCGGTCGCCGTGCTTCTCCATGAGGCGGGCCAGCGCCTCCGATTTGGCGGTGCGGAGGCCGTTGCGCCCGCGCAGGGCCGCCGCCAGCCGCTGCAGCCGGGAGGCGTCCGAGCCGCGGGCCCGGTGGGCGGCGGCGTCGATCATGCGCGCGCCCGCCTCCAGCTCGGCCGCCGCGTCGGCCCGATCGCGGCGCTCCAGCTCGTGCTCCCAGGACTTGAAGTGGTCGATCCAGGCCTGGATCGCGAACTCGTAGGTGCCCGTCCGCCGGGGCTCGAAGCGGCCCTCCCAGCGGTCGTTGACGAGGGGGGCCATGGGCGCCTCGCGCCAGCTCGTCTCCTCGCCGCCGACCTCGCGCCAGCGGAGGACCGCGGTCAGGAGGTCGTGGCCGTCGGCAAAGATGTCCGCCTCCACGAGCACGGGCTCGCCCACCGAGCTCCTGGCGGGGAAGCGGCCTCCATCGACCTCCGGCCTGACGTTCTCGATCACGACGCGCCGGCGGCCGTCTTCCACTCCGATCAATGGTAGGGCGGACGAGACCCCCTCCCCTTCGGGGAGGGTTGGGGTAGGGCCGCAGTCCTGCTCAGTGCGCGCCGGGTAAAAGGGCTTACCTCGGGACTAACCCCGCGCGCCTGTGTGAAAGGGGGCTGCGCCCCCTGTGACCCCCTTCGCGGCGCCTCGCGCCGCGGGCTCGCCTCGCCACGACTCAGCTTCGCACGGCGCTGCGCGCCGCCGTTGGCCGGAATCCCTCACGAGATCCCCTGCACCCCCTGGCGCATGGCGGCCAGCTCCAACCAGTAGCGAAGCTGATCGAGCACGTGGTCCCACGTGAACTCGCGCGCCGTGGCGCGCCCGTTGGCGCGCAGGCGGGCGGCCCACTCGGGCGCGCTGCGGACCTGGCGC
>DATCNF010000286.1:0-4782 GCA_036565325.1 Candidatus Dormiibacterota bacterium
CCTCCAGGTTGAAGACGAACGGTGCCACACTGCCGCCGGACACCAAGAGGAGGTCGACGCGGTCGCCCGCCGTCACGGGCGGCAGGTCCTTGACCGGGATCAGAACGCGGCGCCGGTCGGGCCCGGAGTCGGCGGCCGCCAGGTCGCTGCGCTGCACCAGCTGGCCGGCGATCAGGTCGTGGGCCGCGCGCGAGCCGAGCAGGAGGCGGGCGGCGCCGGGGCCGATCGCGGCCGCGCCGGCCGCGCCCAGGCGCACGTGGTCGAGGCGCACGGTGTCCGGCGCCAGCGGTGCGCCCGCCGGCACGTCGCGGACTGCGACGTACACCTCATCCTGGGTCGCCGACTGGCTGCCGGTGTACACGAGGAGCGCCACCGTCACCAGCCCGCCGGCGCCCAGCGCCGCTGCCGCGACCAGCCATCTGCGAAACATGAGGCGACGGTAGGAGGGACCGGCAGTCGAGTCAATCCAGCCTGTTAAGTAGGGTCAGGCTGGTGCGAGGTGTAAAGATGGCATTTACAGATGCCAGTCGGGCGCCTATGGTGCCCCCGTGCTCGCCCTCGGCGACCTGGACCCCAAGGCTGCGGAGCGTCACCGGCGCGCTCTGCTCGTTGCCGCGGACGAGCTGCTGGGCGAGATCGAGCTGCTCCGGCTGCACGACCGGACCCACATCCCGGCGCCGCTGCGCCAGGGCCTGCGCGCGCTCCAGCTCAGGATGGGCCGCGCCGACGTGGTGACGCCGGCCTCGATCCGCGCCGCGCAGAACCTGGTCTTCGGCCTCCAGCAGCGGCTGATGGCGGCCAACCCGCGGCGACCGGACTCGGGCGCCCACCCCGGCCGCGCGGGCGGGATGCCGGCCATAACTCCCATCCACCCCGGCATCGAATGGAAGCTGCTGGTGCTGCCGCCCTGTCCGGGTACCGGCCGCGACGGGTCCTGGCTGGCGCTGATCGAGTCGACCGTGGAGCGCGCTTTCGACCGCTGGGCGTACGCCAATCACCACGCCCGACGCGCGGTGCGCAAAGGCCAGAACGTGCCCGCGGCGCTGGCCGTCATGCGCGTGGCCTGGAACAACTACTGGGAGCTCAGCCGCGAGGCGGACCACATCCGTACGTCGCTGACCAGCGCGACCCACTGGGTGCGTCAGGAGGCGGCCCCCTAGAATCGAGCGCGATGCAGCCGGTCGTGATCGGCGATGTGATCTGGGAGCCGAGTCCCGAGATCGTCGAGCGGAGCCGGTTGCAGCAGTTCATGACGCGCCACCACATCGGCTCCTTCGAGGAGCTGGTCGAGCGCGCGAGCCGCGATTACGCCTGGTTCTGGGACGCCATGGTCCACGACCTCGGCATCCACTTCTACAAGGGCTACGAGCGGGTGGTCGACATCTCCAAAGGCGAGCCCTGGGCCAAGTGGTGGATCGGCGGCAAGATGAACATCGTCTCTTCCTGCCTGGACCGCCACCTGGAGCGCGGCCTGGGCGACAAGCTGGCGCTGATCTGGGAGGGCGAGGACGGCGAGGTGCGGCGCCTGACCTACGCTCAGCTCAGCGCCGAGGTGTGCAAGTTCGCGAGCGCGCTGCGGCGGCTGGGCGTCGACAAGGGCGACCGCGTCGGCCTCTTCATGCCCCTCACCCCGGAGGTGGCGATCGCGCTGTTGGCCTGCGCCAAGATCGGCGCCGTCTACATCCCCCTCTTCAGCGGCTACGGCCCGGGGGCCATCGCCAGCCGCCTCAACGACGGCGAGGCCAAGGTCCTGATCTGCGCCGACGGCTTCTACCGGCGGGGGCAGGTCGTACCCATGAAGGAGGTCGCCGACCGCGCCCTGCTCGACGCCGAGACCGTAGAGCACTGCATCGTCCACCGCCGGATCGTGCGCGACATCCCCTGGACCCTCGGCCGCGACCACGTCTGGGACGTGCTGGTCGAGGACGAGCCCGAGCACCTGCACACCACCCGCCTGGATCCCGAGGACCCGCTGATGGTCATCTACACCTCGGGGACGACGGGCCGGCCCAAGGGCGCCATCCACGTCCATGGCGGCTTCCCGATCAAGACCGCCCAGGACCTGGCGCACGGGTTCGACATGGGGCCCGACGACGTGCTCTTCTGGTTCACCGACATCGGCTGGATGATGGGTCCCTGGCTGATCATGGGCAGCCTCCTGCACGGGGGCACCATGGTGCTCTACGAGGGCTCACCCGACACCCCCGGCCCCGACCGCCTGTGGCAGATGGTCGCGGACCACAGGGTGACCATCCTGGGCGTCTCCCCGACCTTGGTCCGCGGCCTCATGGGTCACGGCGAGGAGCCGCCCCGCAAGCACGACCTCTCCTCCCTGCGGGTGCTGGGCGGCACCGGCGAGCCCTGGAACCCGGACCCCTTCAAGTGGTTCTTCAACACCATCGGCGGCGGCCGCCTGCCGGTCATCAACTACACCGGCGGCACCGAGATCGCGGGCGGCATCCTCTGCGGCAACGTGATCTCCAAGATCCGCCCCTGCTCCTTCGCCGGCCCGCTGCCCGGCATGGCCGCCGACGTGCTCGACGACCAGGGGCGCAGCGTGCGCGGCGAGGTCGGCGAACTCGCCCTCCGCGCTCCCTGGCCAGGCATGACGCGCGGCTTCTGGCACGACGACGAGCGCTACCTGGCGACCTACTGGTCGCGTTTCCCAGGCGTCTGGGTGCACGGCGACTGGGCCTACATCGCCGACGACGGCCTCTGGTACGTGCTCGGGCGCTCCGACGACACCATCAAGGTCGCCGGCAAGCGGCTGGGCCCGTCCGAGGTGGAGTCGATCCTGGTCGCGCATCGGGCGGTCGCTGAGTCGGCGGCGGTGGGCGTGCCCGACGAGCTGAAGGGCGAGGCGCTGGTCGTCTTCGTGGTCTTGAGGCAGGGCCAGCAGGCATCGGAGCAGCTGGCCGGCGAGCTGAAGGACATGGTGGCGGCGGCGCTCGGCAAGCCGCTGCGGCCCAAGTCGGTCGAGTTCGTCGCCGACCTGCCCAAGACCCGCAACGCCAAGATCCTGCGCCGGGTGGTCAAGGCGGTCTACCTGGGCCTGGAGCCGGGCGATCTCTCCGCCCTCGAGAACCCGGCCGCCCTGGAGGCGATCAGCGGCGCGCGCGGCAGCTAGCCCGGGACGCCGCCACCTCGGATTCCTGGCCCTCCTCTGGACGGCGGGCGCCGACCTCCGGATGACGGTCCTCTGCGTGCCTCCCCTCATCCCGCTGATCCATCGCGACCTCGCCATGAACGAGAAGGCGATCGGGGTCCTGACCGGGATGACGCCCTTCATGCTGGCGCTGTTCGCGATCCCCGGTTCGCTGCTGATCGCGCGCATCGGCGCCCGCCGGGCGCTGATCGCGGGCCTGCTGCTGATGGCGGGAGCGGCGGCGCTCCGGGGCATCGGTCCCAGCGTGACGCTGCTGCTGGCCATGACCTTCGTGATGGCGCTCGGCATCGCCGTCATCCAGCCCGCCTTTCCCTCCCTGGCGCGGCAGTGGAACCCGGAGCGGATCGGCCTTGCCACCGCCACCTACGCCAACGGGCTGCTGATGGGCGAGATCGTCGCGGCCTCCCTCACGCTGCCCCTGGTGCTGCCGCTGGTGGGCGGCCATTGGGAGCTGGCGCTGGCGTTCTGGTCGGTCCCGGTGCTGCTGACCGTCGCGGTGATCGCGGTCGCCACGCCGCACGTGGCGCGCGACGCGGCGCGGCCACCGGCGCGCTGGTGGCCGGACTGGCACGACCCGCAGGTCTGGCTGCTGGGCCTGATCTTCGGCTCGGCGTCGGCGATCTACTGGGGCTGCAACGCCTTCATCCCCGACTACCTCCACGCTACCGGCCGGCCCGGCCTGGTGCCGGCGGCGATCACGGCGCTCAACGCGGGTCAGATCCCGGCCTCGATCCTGATCGGCGCCGGCGCCGCCCGGGTGATCGGGCGGCGCTGGCCTTTCCTGGTCGCGGGCGCGCTGGGGCTGCTCTCGCTGGCCGGTTTCCTGGGCCTGCCCGGCAGCACGGCGACCGTGGTCTGCGCCGCCGTCTTCGGGTTCATGGCCGCCGCCGTCCTGGTGCTGACCCTGGCGCTGCCACCGCTGATGGCCGCCCAGGATGACGAGCACCGGCTCTCGGCGGGCATCTTCACGATCACCTACACCTGCTCGTTCCTCGGGCCCCTGCTGGGCGGCGCGGTGTGGGACGCGACCGGCCGGGCGGCTCTCGCCTTCGCGCCGGTCGGCGTCGCCTCGGCCTTGATCCTCACCCTCTCGCTGCTCCTGAAGCTGCCCCGACCCCAAACTCTGCGCAGCTGATGAGCGCGCAACCGGCGCCGCGGATGGCCGCGGCGCGCGTCGCACTGCCGCCCTTCCTGGCCGCCAAGGCCGCGACCCTGCTGGCCCCGGCGCTCTACGTCCTCGTCTACCAGCGGGCCGGCCTCGGGGACTTGCGCGATGCCTACTGGCGTTGGGACACCTACCACTACGTCAACATCGCCCTCCACGGGTATCCCGATCACTTCGACTTCCCCTACGCGTTCCTGCCCGGGTACCCGATGCTCCTGAGGGCGGCGATGGAGGTGATCCCGGACCCGATCCTGGCCGGCCTCCTGCTCAGCGTCGGATTCGAGTTCCTGGCCCTCTACTTCCTGGCCCGGCTGGTGCTTCTGGAGCGCGACCGGCGGGCGGCGAGCTCCGCCGCCTGGGCCCTCGTGCTCTGGCCGGCCGCCTTCTTCCTGTCCGGGGTCTATGCGGAGAGCCCGCTCCTGGCGGGCGGCGCGGCGTCGCTCTACTACGC
>DATCNF010000287.1:0-3165 GCA_036565325.1 Candidatus Dormiibacterota bacterium
AGGCATGCACGCGTTCGCGGGCCGGCAGCGAGGCTTGAAGCCGGGTGCCATCGGGACGGCTGTCGATCCCCATCCGCCCGCCCAGAGCCTCGACCCGGTCGCGGAGGCCGCGCAGCCCCGACTCTGGGGAGTTAGCTGCGATGAAGCCATGGCCGTCGTCCGCGACCTCGACCGAGAGATGGGAATTCACGACCGAGAGGGTGACCGTGGCCTGATCGGCGCCGGCGTGCTTGAGAACGTTGGCGAGCCCTTCGGCCACCACGAAATAAGCGGCTCCCTCGATCTCGGGGGCGTACCTCGAGCTGCGCACTCGGCCGTCCGCCTCCACCCGCACGCCGACCGGCATTCGCCGCGCGATGGCCTCAACCGCTTCCACCAGGCCTCGCGAGCCGAGGACCGCCGGGTGGATGCCGTGGGCCACCTCGCGGAGGTCGGTGAGGGCGCGCTGGATGCCCGCCTGGAGGTCGGCCAGGGTCTCGGATGCCAGGCGCGGGTCGCGCTCCAACTGGTTGCGCGCTAGCCGGAGCTTGGCGATCAGCGCCACCAGCTCCTGCTGGACACCATCGTGCAAGTCGCGCTCCAGGCGGCGGCGTTCGGCCTCCTGAGCCGTGACCAGGCGGTGCCGCGAAGCCGCCAGCTCCTGGGCCTGTGCCTCGATCTCCTCCAGCCGCTCGGCCAGCTCGGCGGTGAGCCGGAGGTTGCGCAGCGCCAGCCCCGCCTGGGCGGCGAGCACTTCCGTCAGGCCCGGGTCGCCGGAGCCCTCGACCTCGATCTCGCCCACCAGCTCCGCCTGGTGGTGGACCGGGAACGTGACCCCCAGCGGGCCGTCCTGGCCCGGGGGCCAGGAGGCGGTGCGCGAATGGCCGCCGGGCAGCAGCACCCGGACGCGGGCGCTCTCGCGTCCGGAGCCGCGGCGATCGCCCGGGCGATCCGAGGCAGGACCTCGTCCACGGCCCCGGCGGCAGTGGATCGAGAGAGCTCCGCGAGGGCCTCGTAAGGGTTCGCCTGCACGCCGTAGATGAGGCGGTTGGCGAGCCTCTCGATCCGATTCCGAACCGGCTGGAAGAGCACGGCGACCAGGGCGGTGGCGATTATCGAAAGCACGAGGTTCGGACGGCCTCCGGTACCGACCAGCAGCCCGGCGCCCACAACCACCAGGAGATAAGCGGCGGTGATGAAGGCCGCGAGCGCTGTGTAGGCGAGGCCGCGGCTGAGGACCAGGTCGACGTCGTAGAGCCGGTGCCTGAGGATGCCGACCCCGATCGCGAGCGGGATGGCCAGCAGCGCCAGGGGTAGCGCCACGTCGAAGTAGGGCGCCTGGTAGGGAGGCATGTGGTAGATCGCCGTAGGCACCAGCGCGCCCGCCCACAGCGCGCCTTGAAGCACCATCGCGGCCACAAACCACTTCATCTGCTGCCGGGCGGCACCGCGAGAGCGTCGGAAGCGGATGCCGACCGCCAGCACGGCGGCGAATATCGCTCCCACCTGGGTCAAACCCAGCACGGACCCGAAAACGCCGGTGAGATCGGAGGGGCGCGTGAGCGGCCGTTGTACGGAGACCCCGATCGGACCCAGCAGCGTGGCGTACACCAGCTGGCCGATGGCGCTGGCCGCCGCCAGCCAGACCAGGATTCGCCAGGGCCGAGATGGCAGCCGGCCATCTGGAAACAGGGCCGGGATGAGGATGAAGAGCATGGCGAAGGCGGGGTTCCAGAGCCAGGCGCGGATCCACCCCAGCCAGGCGGCGCCGGGCAGTGCGTGGCCGCCGAGGGCATAGGCGGCGTAAGCCCCGGCAAACAGGCTGAAGGAGAAGGCGAAGCCGCCGGCGGTGGCCAGCCAGCCGACCCGGTGGTGCAAATGGCGGCGAATGATCAAGGCGCCTACCACCGAATAGAAGATTCCGACGACCGGCCCGACCACGCCCCACCAGCCCAGCTGCAGGATCGGCGGCACGTTTGCGGGCGCCGATATCCCCAGGTAGAGGGTCGGCGGGTAAAGAGCCGTCGCAGCTATGGCTGACCCCCAGGCCAGCCAGCTCCAGGTCGGCTTCAGCCGTGCGGGGGCGTTCATCGCAGGCATGGTCGCGCACGCGAGCACGAGAGTCCATAAGGCTGCCCACAAGGCCGGTGTGAGGCTGTCCTCAAGTCGATTTCGGGTGCTGCCCGGATCGACGAGCTGCCATCCACTCGCGACGCTTCCCGCACAAAAGGAGGCTTTACCAAATGTCAACCACCTTCCTCTATCGGCTTTGCGGCGTGGCCCTGATGGCGGCGGTCCCGCTTTTTCTGGCCGGCGAGTCCATCCACCCGCCCAGCGAGGCAGTGCAGTACCTGGTATTGCCGACCTATCCGATCGCCCATGCCCTGGACCTGGCGGCGTTCCTCCTGGTGCTGTTCGCGATGCCCGGGCTCTATGCCCGCCAGTCCGAGCGGGCCGGGCGGCTGGGGCTGCTCGGTTTTGTCCTGACCATGCTCTTCCTGGTCGGGTCGGCGGAGCTGCTGATGTGGGAGGCGTTCGGCGCCCCACGACTGGCTGCAGATCCTGCCACCAGCTACCTGGTCATGCCAGGCGTGCCGCGCGGCCCGGCCGGTGGGGTGATGGCGAACGGCGCCCTCGGCGGCATCGGCCGCTATGCAGTGCTAGGGGCCTTCACGATCGTGGCGCCGATCGTGTTCGGTATCGCGACCTTGCGGGCGCGGGTCTATCCGCGCTGGGCCGGAATCCTGCAGATCGCGGGCGTGGTTCTGCTGCCGCTTTTCGTGCTGGTGCAGGTCGGGCTGTCGCGCGTGGGTTTCTTCAACGGGGACCTCTCAGCGATCGGGCTGGGCTACGGCACGGTACTGCTGGCCTACGCCTGGGGCGGCTATGCGCTCTGGCGCGAGGGCCATTCGGCTTCGGCCCGGGCCGTCACCTCGAGCGAGTCCGTAGCGCAGATGGCCGGCACCTGAGGCTAACCCCCGGCGGGCAGCTCGATGTAGAGCGCGGGATCGACCACGGCGTCGTGCACCCGCACCTCGAAGTGCAGGTGGGGGCCGGTCGAGAACCCGGTCGAGCCCTCGTTGCCGATCAAGGTGCCCGTGCGCACGAACTGCCCCTCGACGACGGTCGACTTCTGGAGATGTCCGTACAGCGTCTCCAGGCCGCCGCCGTGGGCGAGGATCACGT
>DATCNF010000288.1:0-1887 GCA_036565325.1 Candidatus Dormiibacterota bacterium
TCGCGGAATGCACCTTGAGGGACCCAGGCCCGAAGGGGTTCGCGCGCTCGAAATCGCGGGTCCAGGTAGCGCCGGGCGCGACCTTGCGGTCGGGGAGGATGGCGAACCACTGGTCGGCGCTCGGGACGGTGGTGGTGGACCCGCCCCCGCCGGCGCCGCCGCCCAGCACCCGGCCGTCGGTCGCCACCCGGACCTGGTCCGTCTGGGTGCCCAGTGGGGGCAGCGCCTGGCCGTTGGAAGTCCCCGTCACGCCGGTGAGCTCGACCTCGAGGGTGGCGGTACCGTCGGGGTCGACCGCGGTCACCCGGGTCGACTCGGCGGCCCGTAGGTCGAAGGTCACGGGCTGGACCTGGCCGGCGGCGTTGGTCAGCGCGCCGGTGAAAACCTCGTGGAGGTGGTAGGCCTGCTGGTCCCCCGGCGGGTATCTCACCGCCAGGGTCGCCGGCTGGACGCCGGCAGCGCCGGGCACGCAGGCCGCCAGGGCCAGCGCCGGCAGCGCGGCTAGGAAGCGCATGGCCGCGGATGGGATGCTTCTAAGGATGGCGCCTCGCGCTTTACCGGGAGGTAGACAGCAGATGGTCGTAGACGATCTGCGACCAGCTCTCCATGCCCAGGTAGAAGATCCGCATCTCCTCCAATGTGAGGAGCTCGCCCTCCAGCTTGTCGGTCTCCCGGATCGCGATCTGCGGGGAGTCGCCGTCGACCAGGAAGACGAGGCCCAGGTGGACCTTGGAGACGGGAGCCGAATCGTCGTTGATGAGGCCCAGGAGGCGCGCCTGGAAGTGGCCTCCGTACTCGACCTCCTCGTCCCATTCGCGGCGCATGCCGTCGTCGATGGGGTCGCCGTGGTCGAGGTCGCCGGGGTTGATGTGGCCGCCGACGCCGAGCGAGTACTGCTGGTGCAGCCGCCGCTCGCCCGAGGCCTTGAGCCGGCGCGTGAGCAGGTAGCGCTGGCCGTGGCGGAAAACGACGTAGGGGATGATCTGCTGGTACCGCGGGTCGTCCTCGACCTCGGAGCGGGGCATGAAGAAGCTCTGCCGCCGGATCACCTCCTGGGCCCGCTCAAGGCCGTCGTCCACGAAGCCGTGCCAGGCGCCATCCGGGAAGATGTCCTCCCGGCCTACGCAGAGCACGTGCTCGGAGAAGACGCCCGGCATCTAGGAGCGCGGCCAGAGGCGGCGCCGTCGGATTCGGGTCTCAGGCGCGTCAGATCGGTCGGGACGGGTGGATTGAGGAGGAGCCCACTGCAGGTGGGTGACGACGAAAGCCGGGCCCTGTCCGGGCCGAGATGGCCCGCCTGAGGCACGAAACTCCGGTGACATCTCTGGCTGCGCTCTACAGCTGGGTGGGGTCGTGGAGGGGCTCGGTGCGCAGCGGCGAGAGCGCGGCCAGGTCGACCGGCGGGGTCTGGCCCAGGATCATGGCCGCCAGGCTGTCGCCCACCGCGGGCGACTGCATGACCCCGTGGCCGGAGAACCCGCAGGCGGCCCAGGTACCGGGCCGCTCGGTGGCCCCCACCAGCGCGTGGTGGTCGGCGGTGACCTCGTAGAAGCCGGTCCAGTGCGCCTCCGGACGCTCTCGCGCCGCCTCCGGCGCGCGCCGGGCCAGCCACTCCCGGAAGTGGCCCCACGCATGCTGGTCGCCGGGCCCCATCACCAGCAGGCGGCCCTCCTTTTCGCGGAAGTGGTAGCCCGAGCCGGCCTCCAGGGTCATCGGGATGCGCAGGCCTTCCAGCCAGGGGTAGGGCCCGACCTGGAACACCGCGCGCTCCAGAGGCGTCACCGGCAGCCGGACCCCCAGCTCCTGCCCCACCCGCTGCGACCACATGCCGGCGCACACCACCACCGTCTCCGCGGCCTCGAGCTCGGCGGGCGTGGCTTCCAGGCC
>DATCNF010000289.1:0-5052 GCA_036565325.1 Candidatus Dormiibacterota bacterium
ACCGAGATGATCCTCTTCGAGAGCCGACTCGGCGGCGGCCCGCCGGTCTACACGCCGCTGGAGCGGTTTCCCCTACAGCCCGATCGCGCGTAGGCCGGCTTCGGCGCAGGCCTTGTCCTGGGCGGGCGCGGCGCCGCTGACGCCGACCGCTCCCAGCACCCGTTCGCCGCGACGGATCAGCACCGAGCCCTGGGCCGGTATCAGCGGCATCCGGACCAGGCGGTCGACCTGGTGGAAGAAGGCCTCGCGCTCCTGCTGGACCTGGGTCAGCGAGTCACCGTCGCGGTGCCAGAGGGCGGACCCCACGGCCTTGGACTCCGCGATCTGAGGCGAGAGCGGCGGGGCGCCGTCCATGCGGCCGAGCGCGATCAGGTGCCCGCCCTCGTCGACCACCGCCACCGTGACCCGGATGCTTTCGGCCACGGCGTGCTCGTGCGCGGCCTGGATGAGGCCTTGGGCTTGGGCGAGTGACAGCGGCATGCCTTTGAATACTCGCATGCGGCTGGAGGACGCCGTCGCCATCGTCACCGGCGGCGGCACCGGGATCGGCCGGGCCACCGCACTGCGCCTGGCGCAGGCGGGAGCCCGGGCGGTCTACGTGAACTACTCGCGCTCGTCCGAGGATGCCGAGGCCACCGCACGCGAGTTGATCGAGCTCGGCTGCGAGGGCATCCCCCATCGCTGCAACGTCGCCGTCGACTCCGAATGCCGGGAGATGGTGGCCGCGGCCGTGCACCGCTTCGGCCGGCTCGACGTGCTGGTCAACAACGCGGGCACCACGCACCACATCCCGCACCGGGAGCTGGAGTCGCTGACCGACCAGGTCTGGGAGGAGATCCTCGGCGTCAACCTGCGCGGCGCTTTCCACTGCGCCCGGGCCGCCGCGCCCGAGCTGCGGAAGGCGCATGGAGCCATCGTCAACGTGTCCTCGGTGGCCGCCTGGCGGGCGAGCGGGTCGTCGATCGTGTACGGCGTCTCCAAGGCGGGGCTGGTCCAGCTCACCCGCAACCTGGCCACGGCGCTGGCCCCCGAGGTGCGCGTCAACTGCGTCTCGCCGGGCCTGGTGGCGAGCCGCTGGTTTCGCCAAAAGTACGGCGACGAGGCCGCGGAGGCGCAGGAGCAGGTCGTGGCGCAGCACACGCCCCTCGGAGAGGTGGCAACCCCCGACCACGTGGCTCAGGCCGTGATGGGCTTCCTGGGCATGGACCTGGTCACCGGCGAGAACCTGATCGTGGACGGCGGCATCCACGTCGGATACGGGCCCGCGGCGCCCGAACGCAAGGTGGACTAAGACTCCTCCCCGCTGGGCGGGGAGGTCCCTCCCGCAGGGAGGGGGAGGGGGACGTGGTGAGCTCGTATCGGACCGCATGTGGAGTGGGACAACCGGTGGGCCAACCGGCAGCTGATCGAAGCCTGCCGTTCGCTGAGCGACGAGCACCTCGACACGCGAGTCCCGGGCACCTCGGGGACCGTCCGCGAGCTGCTCCTACACGTTGTCGGCGCGCAGCAGACCTCCGTGCTGAGGACGATGGGGAGGCAGCACGAGGGTGAGCTCAACCGCTCCAGCCAGTGGCCCGGCTTCGATGTCCTCCTTGAGGTAGCTGAGCAGTCGAGCGAACAGCTCGTCGAGATCGCGGCCGGGCTGGTCGAGGACTCGGAGGTCTCCCTCCCCTATAGGGGCACGGTGTTTCGCTTTCCGAAGAGCTTCTTCTTGGCTCACGCGGCCGAGCACGGCGTGGAGCACCGGACTGAGATCAAGCTGGCGCTCGCACAGCTCGGCATCGAGACTCCGGACCTCGACGGCTGGCTCTACAGCACCGCGGCGGGCTACGGCCGCGAGATCACGCCAGCCTCTTAAAGAGCTACCGATGCCTCAACTGCCGGCAACCGTGCGTCCCAATTGCCAATCGACGCCCTCGTTGGCCGGCGGGTGGGGGATCCTTCGCCTCGCCGTAACCCACTTTGTGAAGCCTGGCGGCGAACGGAAATTCGGAGTTGCACCGCCGCTCACCCAGTCCTTAACCTTCACCGCGGCCCCGAGGGACACGCGCGAGGGAGCCGGAACCAGGTCGCAAGACCGGGTACCGGAGCTCAAGAGGCGGTCCGTCGGGGTCACTTCTTTTCCCCGACTTTTCCCCAGCCTCGCCAAGCCATCGCGGGTAGCCTGGCGGCGAACTGATTTTCGCGGCTTGCGCAGTGGCCGGGGCGGCTCTACCGTATTGCCCGGCCCCCGAGGGACACGCGCAAGGGAGCCGGTGGAGGCCGCGAGGCAGGCGCCGGAGCCCAAGAGGCGATTCGTCGGGGGTCACTCTTTTTCCACAGCTCCCACTGGCTGCCCACCCCCCTTTTCGCTTAAGGTTTCGGCCGGTGGCTGGGGTGTTCGTCGCCGGCGTGGACCTGGGCGGGACCAAGATCCAGGTGGTGGCGGTCAATGGCACCGCGGTCAAGGGGGGCAGTCGCACCGCGACCCCGACCACCAGCGCTGAGGACGTCGTCCACGAGATCGTCGGTTCGGTGCGCCTGGCGGTGCAGCAGGCCGGGGGCCGACTGTCCCAGCTGGAGAAGGTGGGCATCGGGACCCCGGGCAAGATCGACGCCCGCAAGGGCGTGGTCTCGCACTCCGGGAACGTGGTCGGGATGATGGATCCCTTTTCGCTCGGCCCGGCCGTCTCCAAGGAGCTGGACGGGGTCCCGGTGGTCATCGACAACGACGTCCGGGTCGCGATCCTGGGCGAGTACGAGCGCGGCGCCGGCCGCCACTACCGGAACGTGCTCGGCGTCTTCGTCGGCACCGGGGTGGGCGGCGGGCTGGTGCTCGACGGCAAGCTGCGCGAGGGCCGCGGCGCGGCCGGCGAGATCGGGCACACGGTCGTCAAGCCGGGCGGCCGCCAGTGCTCGTGCGGCCGCCGGGGCTGCCTCGAGGCTTATGCCGGCCGCGGCTGCATCGAAGCCACGGCCAGGCGCATGGCTGCCAAGAAGAAGATCAAGACCGAGCTCTTCGAGATCATGGTCGACAGGGGCCGTGATCGCCTGACCAGCGGCGTGATCGCGGCTGCCCTGGAACGCAAGGACAAGCTGGCCGAGAAGCTCATCGACGATGCCGTCAAGGCGCTGGGCATCGCGCTCGCCAACGCCCAGAACCTGCTCGACCTGGAGGCGGTGATCATCGGCGGCGGCCTCGGCGACCGCCTCGGCAAACCCTTCGTGGACCGGGTCGCAGAGGCGGCCAAGCCGCATCTCTTCATCGCCGACAAGCCGCCCGACATCATCCCCACCGAGCTGGGTGACCTGGCCGGCGCGGTCGGCGCCGCCATCCTGGCGGGAGGCTAGGCCCGGCCGGCCCTTTTAGAAGCGGCGTCCTCGAACTCGGTCGATGGAGAAGCTGGCGGTGTCGGCGACCAGCATCACGGCCATCACCCCGGCCTCCAGCGGGTCGCTCACGACCAGGTCGGCGACCTCGGTCACGGAGCCCGCCATGGAGAGGCAGACGACGATGATGCCGGCCGCCTGGATCTCGCGTACGGCCGTGGTGATGTCACCGCCCATCAGGGCCCCGGCCAGCACCAGCGCCCGCGCCCGGTGCAGGCGCGCCACGGCGCGGACCGCCGCCGCCAGCCGCTCCTCGCCGACCAGGGGGATGGTGTCCACCGAGATCCGCTCGCCGCGGATGTTGTGGCGGTCGGCCTCGGAGATGGCGCCCTGCGCCACCATGCCGACCTGGGCGCCGCCCCCGATCACGATCACGCGCTTCCCGAAGACGGCCTGGAACGACGGCACCTCGCTGATCGACTCCACCGGCTCCAGGGCTCGCAGCTCGGCCAGCAGTGCGGCGGCATCGTCGACCCCACCCACCTCGAGCTGGGTCTCCGAGCGCCCCTCCGCGGCGCGGGCGGTGGACACGTAGGTGACGTTGCCGCCGTGGCGATAGATGGTCTCGGTGACCCGGTACAGCACGCCGGGCTGGTCGCGAGCCGCGACCAGCAGCGCCAGCGTGTGCGGCTCGGCTTCCACGTCGGGCAGGTTACAGTCGGCGCCGGATGGCGCGGATTCGCAGCGCGGGTCCGGCGCTGGTGCTGGGAGCCGTGCTGCTGGTCGCCAACGTGCCTCGGCTCCTGGCGGGGGCGCTGTTCGCCAAACCCGGCCGGGCCTATACCGGCGAGGTCTGGGATGCCTTCGACCTCCCCCAGTACGTCGAGGCCATCCACGAGGGCGCCGCCGGGCGCTGGCTGTACGAGGGGCGGCTGTGGGGCGGTTCCGGCAGCGCCGGCTACTTCTTCCAGCAGCCGTACCTGCTGGCGGGCCACCTGGCCGGGGGTCTGGGCGCCGGCAGCCTGCAGACGCTGGAGGCCTTTCGCTGGGTCGCGCAGTTGATCGCCGTCGCGGGCGCGCTGCTCCTGATCCGCCGGGCCGTCGTCCCCGAATTGCGCGCCTGGGCCCTGTTCTTCGGCGGCATCGCCGGCGGCCTCGGCTTCCTCTTCCTCTCGACGCCGGCAACGCCCCTCGGCCCGGTCGCTCCGATGGACGTGGCGACCCCGTCCTTCAACCTGGTCGCCGCCTTCCTGGGCGCGCCCCATCTGGCCCTGATGGCCGGCTGCGTCGCGCTCTTCGCGTGGGGGTTCCTCGCGGTGGCGGCCGGTGACCGCCGGGGCCTGGCCGGCCTCTTGGCCCTGGTCGTCGCGCTCAACGTCCACCCCTTCGAGCTGGTCGCCATCGTCGCCAGCGCCTGCGCCACGGCCTTGCTCCTGGCGCGCTCCCGGCTCGTATTGGCCTACGTCTCGGCGGCCACCCTGCTCGGCGGGGCGGAGCTTCTCTACATCGTGGTCACGGCGCGGTCCGACTCTGTCTTCGGGGCCATGTCGCTGACCTCGCTGACGACGGAGGTCGGGAACCTGCCGTCCTTCCTGGCCTCGCGCGCGGTGGTCCTCCCGCTGGCCACAGCCGCGGCGCTGAGCCTGCGCCGCCGGCGGGACCCCACGGTGCTCTTCCTGGCCGGGTGGGCGGCGCTGTCGGTCCTCCTCAACGTCGCGGCCATCGACCCCACGGGGCCGCTGC
>DATCNF010000290.1:0-3847 GCA_036565325.1 Candidatus Dormiibacterota bacterium
CTCGCTGGCCAGGTGGTGAGGGGAGGCGATAACCCCGTGGGTCAATTCCGGGGTCCCCGCGAAGTGCTTGCACTTCGTGGGGTGGAGGCTGGGACCATGAGTGTGAGCGCCTTGGGGATGACTTCGAAGCTGGCAGGCAGCGTCCCGGGGCCCTCGCCGTCGACGTCGAGAGGGATCGGATAGGGCGACTCCACCTCGACGCGGCGGCCGCGGAACACCATCCACTTGGGGCTGCGCTCCTCGAGGTGGGTGCCCTTGCGGAGCTTGCCCAGGCCCCGTGCGTTCTCGACCAGGTTGACGTCGCCGATCAGGACCAGGTCGAGCAGGCCGTCGTCAGGCACCGCCATCGGCGCGATGCGCATGCCGCCGCCGTAGTACTGGCAGTTGGCGACCACCACCTGCTGCGCCACCAGCTCGCGGCGCAGCCCATCGACGGTGACCGCCACCGGCCGGTTCCGCCAGGCGAGCAGGCTGCGCACGGTGGCCAGGTAGAACGTCACCGGGCCGGGCAATGACTTGGGTCCCGTATTGACGCGGCGCACAACGTCTCCGCCGATCCCGGCATCCGCGATGTTGACGAAGACGCGCTGCTCCGGGTGGCCGCCGTGATCGATGTAACGCACCAGCCCGGCATCGATCCGCCGCTGGGCGCCGCCGACCAGGACGCGGGCCGCTGCGGCGGGGTCGATCGGGATGTCGAAGGTGCGCCGGAAGTCCCCGCCGGTGCCGGTCGGAAGGACTCCGAAGCGCGTGGGCCCCGGGATCGGCGCCCCCTCCGAGAAGAAGCCCGCGGCCGTCTCGCTGATGGTTCCGTCACCACCCGCCGCCACGATCAGGGAGCGGCCTTCGCGGATCCCGCGGCGGGCGATCCGGGTGGCGTCCCCGGGGCCGGTCGTGAAAGCAACCTGGAAATCGAGGCCGGAGCCGGCCAGGACTCGTTCGATCTGGGGCCAGCGCTTCTCGGTGCGGCCGCCGCCCGAGGTCGGGTTGACGACGATCAGCGTCTCCTTCAAATGCCGCCGACCGCGTGGGGGTTCATGATCCCGGCCGGGTCGAGGGCCGCCCGCACCGCCTCCCAGACCGGCCACCAGCCCGCCAGCTCCTGGCGCGCCCAGGCCGCGCGCGCCTGCCCCACCCCGTGATGGTGGCTGATGGTGGCGCCGCGCGCCAGGCAGATCCGCATCGTCGCCAACCAGCACTCGTCGTAGGCGGCCAGCGCCGCGGCCTCGTCCGCGGCCGAGCCGGCGAAGGTGAAGTACGCGCAGCAGCCCTGCTCGTACGCGTGGCTGAAGTGGCAGAGGGCGAGGCTGGAATGGGCTGCCAACGCCGTCTTCACCTCCCCGTACACCGCCGGCAGGTCGCTCCAGCCGGTCGCGATCTCGATCGTGTCCAGGTAGGCGCCCGGGGGCTCCAGCATGTCCAGCATGCGCTGGGCCGAGAGATCGTAGCGGTGCCGCAGCCAGCGCTCCCAGGGCTCGACCCCGAGGTCACGGGCGCCGGCGGCTAGGCGCGCCAGCACCCGGGCTTCGGCATCGGCCACCTCGGGCTCGCCGGCGGCCGCCGCCACCAGCAGGCAGCCGGCTTCGCCGACCCCCTGGAAGAGAGTGTCCTCGGGGTCGTAAAGGCGCAACACCAGCGGGCGCAGGCCGGACTGGACGATCTCGCGCAGGGCGGAGAGGCCGGACTCCAGGTCAGAGAAGAGCCAACCCCGGCCCACCACGGAGGCCGGGCGCCGGTGGACCCGGAGCACGGCATCCAGGATCACGCCCAACCCGCCCTCGGACCCGACCAGCAGCTGGTGCAGGGCCGGCCCCACGGCCGAGCGCGGGCCCGGGCGGGGGCGGGCCAGCGAGCCGTCGGGGAGCGCCACGGTCAGGCCCAGGAGCATGTCCTCGATCGAGCCGTGGCGGGTCGACTCCTGTCCCGAGGAGCGGGTGGCGACCAGGCCGCCGACCATCGCCGCCGGGAGGGAGCTCGGATGATGCCCCAGCGTGAGGCCCCTGGCGTTGAGCGCCTGCTCCAGGTCGAGGCCCATTACGCCCGCCTGGACGTGCACCGTGAGGTCGCGCTCGTCGATGGCGAGGATGCGGTCGAAGGCCCCGAGATCGAGCGCGACCTGGCCCGCCTCCACCGCCACCGCGCCGACGACCCCGCTGGCGCCCCCGAAAGGCACTACCCGGGTCCCGCTGCGGCCGGCTGCTCGCAGCAGCTCGGCGACCTCCTCGTAGGTGGTCGGGCGCCGGACTTCGACCGCCGGTGCGGGTGTGCCGCTCCGCCGCTGCATCACGCCGCGCGGCCAGAGGTCGTGGACCGGCCGCGCCGAGCTCACGCCGCCGACCAGCGGCCGGCCAACCAGCCCGTGAGCAGGGGCACCCCGAACCCCATCTCGCCGCCCTCGTCCCAGCCGCCCAGGACGGCGCCGGCCGCGCGCAGGTTCGCGTAGGCGACTCGGCCGCCCGTGCCCAGCGGGCGCAGCTGGTCGTCCGTCATCAGCCCGGCCGCGAAGGCCGGCCCCGGCTCCAGGTACTCCAGGCGGGGCAAGCGCCGGCTCTCCGCCGCCTCCTCCCCCTCCCAGAAGACGCCCAGCCCGAGCAGAGGCTCGTGCGTGTGCCGGCGCTTGACCAGGCCGCCGCCGATGAAGCGGCCGGTGGCGAGCACGAAGGCGTCGGCGGGCAGCTCCTGGTCGCCGGCCAGGGCCGCCCGCAGGCGACCCTCGGCGCCCCGGAACCCGTGCACCTCGGCGCGCACCGAGCGCACCCCGGCCGCCTCGACCACCTCCTCCAGCGCACGCTGCAGTCGCAGCCCGTGCGGGCTGGGCGCCACCGACAGCAGCTCGAAGCCGCGCTCCGGCAGGCCGGCCAGGCCCGGCGGGAAGGCCACCGCCTCGGCCCGCAGGCCGCGCAGCTCGGGCGCGGCGCGGCCGTGGATGTCGCTCAGGGAGGCCCCGGGCGGCAGCTCGCCGACCTCGGCCGGGTGCGCAAAGGCATCGACCCCGCCCAGCTCGCGCATGGCCTGGGCGGTGCTTTCGGCGTCGTACTCGGAGACCCCCTCGATGCCGATCACCGCCACCCGCCGCCCGCGCAGGACCGACAGCTCGCCCGGCGCCACCGTGGCCGGCACCAGGTTGGCCGGCCGGGGCCGGCCCTGGAGGTCGGCGTACACCCCGCGCGAGCGCGCCGAGCCGGCGAGCCCCAGCCCGGCGCGCTTGAGCCACGAGAGCAGCGCGGCGCAGGCGTCGTCGAGCTCGGAGCCGACGCGCATGGCGTCCATGCCCAGCCGGCAGAGAGGATGGACCGCGGGGAGCCGGGTGAGGTCGCCGGCGATCTCCATGGCGCCCGCGTAGAGCGCGGTCGCGCCGGGCGCCCGCCAGGCCATGGTCACCTCGGCCCCGTCGCGTGCCGCCGCCGCGGCCGCCACGCAGCCGGCGAGGCCCCCTCCCACGACCAGGACTCGTGTCATCCGGCGGAGAGGATGCGGCGGGAGTCGTCCACGTCCTGGCCGATCTGGTCGACCAGGGCCTCCACCGTGGGGTACCGGGTGTCGGGGTGCAGGCGCTTGACGAAGCGCACCTCGACGTCCTGGCCGTAGAGGTCGGCGTCGAAATCGAGAAGATGCGCCTCGATCGAGAGGTCGCCGCCGCCGAAGGTGGGCTGGTGGCCGACCGAGATCGCTGCCATGTGCTCGCCGTCCGGGGTGCGCGCCCAGCCCGCGTAGGCGGCGGGGCCGGGCACCGCCTTGGCGCGATCGACGGCCAGGTTGGCGGTGGGAAAGCCCAGCTGGCGGCCGCGCTTGTGGCCCTCCACCACGACGCCGTGAACCGAGTAATGGCGGCCGAGCAGGTCGGCGG
>DATCNF010000291.1:0-4602 GCA_036565325.1 Candidatus Dormiibacterota bacterium
ATCGATGCGTTGTCGGACCTGGAAATTCAAGCGGCAAGCCAAATTAACCAAAGCATCCAGACCGCAGACCAGGGCGAGCAGGAAGAGCGGCTGCCCGAAGGTCACATCGGGACCTCCGTGTGCGGGCGGCCCCGCCGGTCCTGCCGCCGCCGCAGGTAGGTGACCAGCTGCGGCAGCATGGGCTCGGCAGTGGTCAGCTCCAGCGCTGAGACCCCGGCCCGGCGGAAGTCGGCGAGCAGGCGCCGGCGCTGCTCGGCCGCGGCCGTCCGGTAGCGGTCGCGGAGGCTGCGGCTGGAGGTGTCGACCTCGAGCTGGGCGCCGGTCTCGGGGTCCTCCAGCACCACCACGCCCACGTCCGGGATCTCACCCTCGCGGGGATCTGAGATGCGCACCGCGACCACCTCATGACGCAGCGACAGCGCCCGCATCGACCTCTGCCAGCCGCCCTCGACCAGGAAGTCGCTGACCACCAGCACCAGCGAGGCGCGCCCCATCAGGGCGCCGGCCCGCGTCAGCGTGCGCGCCAGGTCGGTGCGCTTGCCGTCGCCGCTGGGGCGCGCGCTGTCCGACTCCATGCTTGCGAGCAGGCCCAGGCGACCGGTGCGCCCGGCGCGGGGAGCGAACACGCGCCGCAGCTCGCTGTCGAAGAGGATGGCGCCCACGCGATTGCCGTGGCGGCTCAGCAGCAGGGTGGCCGCGGCCAGCAGCTCGCCGGCCACGTCCCGCTTCAAGGAGTAGGTGGTGCCCCAGTCCAGCGACCGGCTGGTGTCGACGATCAGCCAGACGTCGAGGCCGCGATCGGGATGCGACTCGCGCACGAAGGGGCGGTCGGAGCGGGCGGTCAGGTTCCAGTCGATCAGGCGCGCGTCCTCGCCCCACTGGTACTCGCGCACGTCGGCGTACTCGACGCCGGGCCCGGTCAGCCGGGAGCGCTCGTCCCCCCAGGCATGGACGCCGAGCCGGCGCGCCACCGGCCAGCGCAGGCGCCGGAGCACCGCGTTCGAGTAGCGGCGCTCGCGGGTCTTCTCATCACGAGGCATGGCGGTCGCCGAGGTCGAGCCGCGGAGGCGGATACCGCTCGAGCAGGGTGCTCACGATCGCCTCCGGCGAAACCCCGTCGGCGATGCCCTCGTAGCTGAGCACGAGGCGGTGGCGCAGCACCTCGGGCGCCACGTCGGCCACGTCGTGCGCGAGCACGTGTCCGCGGCCGCGGATGAAGGCCAGGGCGCGGGCGGCGGAGACCAGGTGGATGGACGCGCGCGGGCTGGCGCCGTAGGCGATCGCCGCGGTGAACTCGGGCAACCCGGTATGGGCGGGGTTGCGGGTGGCGGTGGCCAGGGTGGCGGCGTAGTTGATCACGGCCGGGTCGACGTAGGTCTCGCGCACGACGCGCTGCATCTCCAGCAGCTCGTCGATGTCGATGACCTGCTCGATCTCGATCGCAGGGCCGACCATGCGGTCGACCACCACCACCTCCTCCGCAAAGGACGGATAGCCGACCAGCACCTTGAGCATGAAGCGGTCGATCTGGGCCTCGGGCAGCGGGTAGGTGCCGTCGGCCTCGATCGGGTTCTGGGTCGCCAGCACCAGGAACGGCTCCTCCACGGGGAACGATTCCTTGCCGATCGTGACCTGGTGCTCCTGCATCACCTCCAACATCGCCGACTGCACCTTGGCGGGCGCCCGGTTGATCTCGTCGGCCAGCAGCAGGTTGCAGAAGACCGGGCCCAGCTCGATCGAGAAGTCGGCCTTGCGGGGGTTGTAGACGCGGGTGCCGATGAGGTCGGCCGGCACCAGGTCGGGCGTGAACTGGATGCGGCCGAACTTGCCGCCCACCGCCCGGGCCAGCGCGCGCACGGTCGCCGTCTTGGCGAGGCCCGGCACGCCTTCCAGGAGGACGTGGCCGCCGGCCAGCAATCCCACCAGCAGCCGCTCCAGGAGCAGGTCCTGGCCCACGATCAGGCGCCGCACCTCGAACAGCACTTGCTCGACCCGGGCCGGCACACGAGCTGCGTAGTCCTGCGGCGTCATCATGGCTTTTCTCCGAGGGTGACCGAGACCGTCTTCTGGGAACCGTCCGGGAGGGTGGCGGCGACGCTCACCTGCTGGCCCGGTTTCAGCGCGGCCAGGACGCTGGCGACCCCGCTCGCGTTGGGGACTGACTTGCCGTCGATCGCCGTGAGGACCCAGCCGGCCTGGATCCCGGCCTTGGCGGCGGGGCCCCCGGCCACCACCGACTCGACCTGGGCGCCGCCGCCGGTGGCGTCGCTGGTGGTGATCCCGAGGTAGGCGATGCCGGTACGGGTGACGGTGCCGCCGCCCACCAGCTGCTGGGTCACGTTGACGACCTGGTTGCTGGAGATGGCGAACCCGATTCCGCCGGCCGCGCCGCTGCGGGGCGAGCTGCTGGCGCCCAACGTGGGCATGCCCACGACCTGGCCGCTGATGTCGACCAGCGCCCCACCGGAGTTGCCGGGGTTGATCGCGGCCGTGGTCTGGATGAGGTCGGTCAGCGTCACTCCGTTGCCTTCGGGCTGCGTGCGCCCGGTACCGCTGACGATGCCTTCGCTGACGCTGTCGCTGAGCCCGAGCGGGCTCCCGATGGCGACCACGATGTCGCCCAGCACCACCTTGCTGGAGTCGCCGAAGGTGGCGGGCTTGAGCGAGGCCCCGGTCGCCCTGATCACGGCCAGGTCGTTGGCGGACGAGGTGCCGACCAGGGTCGCCGGGTACTGGTGCCCGTCGGAGCTGGTGACCGTGAAGCTGGTGGCGCCGGCGACCACGTGGGCGTTGGTGGCGATGTCGCCCTGGGCGTCGAAGACCACGCCCGAGCCGAGGCCGCCCTGGGTGTCGATCTGGACGATCGACGGCAGCACCGCCGCGATCAGCGCCCGGTACTCGGCCTGGAGCTGGGCCAGGGCGCCGGAGCCGGTGGGCGCCGGCGCGCTGCCGGGAGAAGCGGCCGGGTTGGGCGCCCCCGGGTTGGCGGCGGGTGAGGCAGACGGTTGGACGGTGTTGGCCTGCTTGATCTCGGCCGGGGTCGCCAGCCGCACCGGGGAGGTGCAGGCGGCGGCGAAGGCGATCACGAGCAGGCCGAGGCCCGCGGAGCGAAGCACTGAGTTCCCCATACCGGGAAGCCATGCTCGGCCCATTGGCTTGGAATCTGCTGAGAATCCCAGATGCCCGGGCCGGAGGTCAGGTCAAGCTTTTGTAATCCCCAGCGACTCCAGGCCTCGCTCCCAGAAGGCCAGCCTGGCCTCGAACTGACGCAGCCGCCTGCGCATCTCGAGCCCGTCGCCGGCTTCGGTGGCGTCCAGGGCATCGCGGCAGAACGCCACCAGCTCGGTGTAGACGCCGATCCAGTGCCTGGCGTCGACCGCCGTCCATTCCGGCGATTCCCCATCCAGCAGCTCCGCTCCCTTGACCATAGTGCCATATATATAACAAATGGTTCCCTTTATGACAAGACAGCCATTGCGGGTATTTTTGATGTAGACTCTGGCGAGATGTTCGAGCACCAGGCCCGGCAGCACACGGGCCGCGCCCGCAAGGTCCGGGCGACCTTCAACCTGCCCCTGGAACTCGTCGAAGAGGCGCGCGACACCGTGGTCGCGCTGTCCGGGCCACCTCACCGGCTGACCCTCGCCAAGCTGGTGGAGCTGGCCCTGCGGGCCGAGCTTGACCGGCTCCGCGGCGAGCGCGGCGGGCGGCGCAAGGACCAGCAGTTCCCGGCCCGGACCGACGAGGTTCGCTCCGGGCGTCCGATCGCTTAGCGCGCGGATAAGTTCAGCAGCGCGGCCAGCGCCCCCGGCGCGAGCCGGGGGTCTAACTGGCCAGCCGGCGCTCCAGGCGGCGCACCCGCGGCGCGCGCAAGTTCTTGGGCAAGCGGCTGTCGAGGGATCGGCAGCGCGGGCAGCGCTCGGTGTCGAGCTCGCCGGCCACGGTCAGGACGTCCACGCGGTCCGGCAGCGAATAGCGGCAATCGGGGACGTGAACGTTGGTCAGCGTTTGCAAGGAAGAAGAGTCCTCGGGAGCCGATTCCATGCCCGCAATACAACGGGGGCGCGTGGCCAGCCTTGCGTGGGGCGTCTCAACCCGGCGCGCGCGCCACCAGGAAAAGGCGGCGAAAGGGAAACAGCGTGCGCCCGTCCGCGGCCCGCGGATAAGCGGCGTCCACGAGCTCGGCGTAACCGGCTTCGAAGCGGCCGCGCTCGGGCTCCTCCAGCGCCTCCAGCAGGGGCATCAGGGCGCTGCCCTTGAGCCACTCCTTGACCGGCGACGGCCCCTCCAGAACGTGCAGATACTCGGTCTCCCAGATGTCGAGCTCGGCAGCCTGGCGCGCCAGGATCTCGAAATAGCGCGCGGGCTCGGCCACCGGCGCCGGGTGGAGGAGCGGTTCCAGGCGCTCGCGCCAGGGGCCCGAGCGCGCGGCTTCGGCGATCGCGGTGTGCGAAGGGGCGCCGAAGTTGCGCGGCATCTGCACCGCCAGCACGCCGCCAGGTGCCAGGTGCCCCAGCAGCTTCGGGAAGAGTCGCTCGTGGTCACCCAGCCAGTGCAGTGCGGCGTTGGAGAAGATCACGTCGGCCGGGGCCGGCGGCCGCC
>DATCNF010000292.1:0-2027 GCA_036565325.1 Candidatus Dormiibacterota bacterium
GCCCTGGTCGAGCCGGGCCAGCAGCAGGAGGTCGTCGACCAGGACGGTCATGCGCACCGCTTCCTCCTCGATGCGCCGTCGCGCCAGCGCCGCGTCCTTGGGCCTGCGCTCGGCGCCCCGGCGCAGCATCTCGGCGTAGCCGCGGATCGAGGTCAGCGGGGTTCGCAGCTCATGCGAGGCGTCGGCCAGGAACTGGCGCAGGCGCTGGTTGGACGCGGTGCGCTCGGCGAAGGCGGCCTCGATCTGCGTCAGCATGGCGTTGAGCGCCAGCCCCAGGCGGCCGACCTCGGTCTGCGAGGTGGCGGGCTCGACGCGCCGCGTGAGGTCACCACCGGCGATCGCCGCCGCCGCCTGCTCCATCTTGCCCAGCGGCCGCAGCCCGAAGCGCACGATCAGCAGGGCCATCAGCGCGGTGGCCAGGAGGACCAGGGCGCCGATCAGCGCCTCCAGGCTGACCAGCTGCTGAAGGAGTGAGTCGACCTCGGTGAGCGGGATGGCGATGACCAGGAAGCCGTTGGCCTGGTCCAGGTACTCGACCAGGGTCTCGTAATGTGCGACTCCGCCCACGCCCGGGTAGACGTGGAACGACGCCACATCGTTGCCGGCGTTGGGCAGCTGCTTGGGCAGCACGGGCTTGGCGGAGGTGGTGGTCGGGTTGAGCCCCGACACCGCCTGCTTCTCGGTGACGACCTGGCCGCTGGGCGTGACGAAGGCGGCGTAGGTGCCCTGGGGAAGGCTGGTCTGCCCGCCAGGTCCGTCGTGCCCGCCGGGGCCGGGACCGTGGCTGCCGTCGCCGCCCGGGGGAAGCACCGCCGCCACGGCCTCGTTCTGGCCCGACAGCAGCTGGTCGTCGATGCGCTTGTAGGAGAAGTCCTTCAGCGCCGCGTAGGTGGCGATGTCGGAGACCACGACGCCGACCAGGACCAGCGCGACCAGGCCGAGGAGCAGGCGCGCCCTCAGCGACAGCGTCATCTGCCTGGGGGGACTCCCCCCGCCGCCGGGCCGGGCAAAGCCCTTCCCCCCGGCTCCCCCCTTGGTAGGCGCATCACGTAGCCAACCCCGCGCACCGTCTGGATGAGGGGCGGGTCGAAGCTGTCGACCTTGCGCCGTAGGTAGCTGATGTAGGTCTCGAGCACGCTGGCGTCGCCGCCGAAGTCGTAGTCCCAGACGTGGTCGAGGATCTGCGTCCGGCTCAGCACGCGCCCGGCGTTGACCAGCAGGTAGCGGAGGAGGCGGTACTCGGTGGGCGTCAGCTCGATGGGCTGCCCCTGGCGGCGGACTTCGTGCGCGTCCTCGTCCAGCTCCAGGTCGGCAAGTGCGATCCGGCTGCTTGTGGAGCTGCCGTTGCGCCGCAGCACGACCCGGACCCGGGCGACCAGCTCCTCGATGCTGAAGGGCTTGGTGACGTAGTCGTCGCCGCCGATGGTCAGCCCGTGGACCTTGTCCTCGGTGGAGTCGCGCGCGGTCAGGAAGATGACCGGGACCTTGCGGCCTTCCGCGGACAGCCGCTTCATGACGTCCAGCCCGGAAACGTCCGGCAGCATGACGTCGAGGATGACCAGGTCGGGCTTGAACTTCTGGACCGCGCTCAAGGCGGCGCGGCCGGTGCTTGCCTTCTCGACGCTGAAGCCCTCGTAGCGCAGCGCCAGGGCGACCAGGTCGGTGATGTTGGGTTCGTCGTCTACGACGAGGACTCGCGCCGAGCTGTCTGGCATGTGCCAATGATCGCCGTGATTCCTGGGAGTTTGCTGGGAATTCCCGCAGCGCCGGCTGCGAGATCTATCTGTGCGAGCTGCCCCCCGAGCGGGCGTGGGGCTGGTCGGGCGGCGCCGCGATCGGTGCGTACACGGGCGGCTGGACCTGGACCGGCTCGGTGCTGGTCTCGTCGCCTGGGTTGGTGGTGGTCGTGCTGTCGGCGGGAGCCGCCGCGGCACTCGCCGACGAGGCCGCAGTGCCCGGGATGGTGGCGGCCGCGACCCCGGCGAAGGCGCCCACCAGGCCTACGGAAACGCCTCCCACCCACAGGG
>DATCNF010000293.1:0-5493 GCA_036565325.1 Candidatus Dormiibacterota bacterium
CCGTGCTGCTGGCCGGCCCCGACGGCGAGCGCGAGCTGCCGGTGGCGGCGCTCTACCGGGACGACGGCATCGATTACCTGGCCAAGCAGCCCTGGGAGGTCGTGACCGCGCTCCGCCTACCGCCCGCCGACGGTGTCCGAACCGCCTACGTCAAGCTCCGGCGCCGGGGCTCGATCGACTTCCCGATCGCGGGCTGCGGCGTGGCCCTGCGGCTGGACGGGGACGTCGTCGAGTCGGCGCGCGTGGTCCTGAGCGCGGTGGCGTCGCACCCGGTCGAGGCCCATGCCGCCGATGCGCTGCTGACCGGCGCCCAGCTGAGCGAGGAGACCATCGCCGCCGCCGCCGAGGCCGCGGCCAAACCGGCCAAGCCGCTGGACAACGCGGACCTCAGCTATGTCTGGCGTAAGAAAATGGTGCGCGTCGTGGTCGAACAAGCCCTGCGCCAGGCCGCGGCCCGGTGAGCGTCACCGCGATCCAGGCGGAGGCGCTCCTGGATCCCGCGACCGGGGAGACGGTGCGCGGCGGCGTCACCGTCCTGGTCGAGGACGGCCGGATCCTGAAGCTGGGGTTGCGCCAGAGCATGCAGCCGCCGGCCGGCGCCACCACCGTCGACGCCGAGGGGCTCACCCTGCTGCCCGGCATGATCGACTGCCACGTCCACCTGGGCACCCCCGGCACCGGCCTGAACCTGGGCGAGCGCCTGGCGACGCCGCCCAGCCTCGACATCCTCACCTGCGTGGAGTCCAGCCGGAAGACCCTGGAGGCCGGGTTCACCACCGTACGCGACGCCGGCGGCACGCCCCAAGGCGTGCGGATGGCGGTCGAGCGCGGGCTCTTCCCCGGGCCCCGGATGGTGCTGGCGATCCAGATCCTCAGCCAGACCGGCGGGCACGCGGACAGCCATTTCCCGTGCGGCGCCTCGGTTTCCCTGATGAACGTCCCCGAGATCCCGCCCAGCGTGGTCGACGGCGTGGAGCCGATGCGGAAGCGGGTGCGCGAGCTGATCCGCGCCGGCGCCGACTGGATCAAGCTGTGCACCTCGGGCGGGGTGCTCTCACCGGGTGACGCCCCCCACCACGCGACCTTCACCATCGACGAGATCCGGGCCGCCGTCGAGGAGGCGGCCACTCAGGGCCGCCAGGTGATGGCGCACGCGCAGGCCAACGCCGGCATCAAGAACGCGCTCCGGGGCGGCGTCAAGACGATCGAGCACGGCATCTGGCTGGACGACGACGCGATCGAGATGATGCTGGATGGCGACCGCCGCCTGGTGCCCACGCTGGTGGCGCCGCAGTGGGTGATCCGGCACGCCGAGAACGGGCGCATGCCGGCTTACGCGGCCGAGAAGGGCCGGGCCGTGATCGAGGACCACACCGAGAGCATCCGGAAGGCGATCGCGGCCCGGGTCAAGGTCGCTTTCGGCACCGACAGCGGCGTCGGGCCGCACGGCACCAATGCCGAGGAGCTGCTGCTCCTGCACCGCCTGGGCATGGAGCCCCTCGACTGCATCCGCTCGGCGACCCTGGTGGCCGCCGACACCATCGGCCTCGGCGGCAAGGTGGGCTGCCTGGACGAGGGCGCCTTCGGGGACCTGGTCGGCGTGGCCGGCGACCCGCTGGCCGACCTCGAGCTGCTGGCCAGGCCCGAGAACGTGCGCCTGGTCGTCAAGGGCGGCGAGGTGGTGAAGGCCGTTTGACCGCGGTCGCCATCTTCGGCGACGGCCTGCTCGACCCGGCCACTGGCGAGACCACGCGGAGCGCGGTGGTGCTGGTCGAGGACGGGCGCGTGAAGGCCGCCGGCGCGCGGGCCGGGATCCAGGTGCCCGGCGACGCGACGCGGGTCGACGCCGAAGGCCTGACCCTGCTGCCGGGGCTGATCGACTGCCACGTGCACCTGCGCTCCAGGGGGAACGGCCGCGACCTGACCGAGTGGCTGGCGACGCCGCCCAGCCTCTGGGTGCTGCAGACGGTGCCCGCGGCCCGCCTCACGCTGGAGGCCGGGTTCACGACCGTCCGCGATGCGGGCGGGGCGCCCAACGGGGTCCGGCTGGCGATCGAGCGCGGCATCATGCCCGGCCCGCGCACCGTGCTGGCCGTCACCTCGCTCAGCCAGACCGGGGGCCACACCGACCAGCACTTCGCGTGCGGCGTCGACATCGGCGTCAAGCTGCCCGACGTGCCCGACACCATCGTCGACGGCGTGGAGCCGATGCGGCAGCGGGTGCGCGAGGTGATCCGCGCGGGCGCGGACTGGATCAAGCTCTGCACCTCGGGCGGCGTGCTCTCGCCCAACGATTCGCCGATGCACGCGACGCTGACCGTGGACGAGATCCGCGCCGCCTGCGAGGAAGCCGCCGCCCAGGGTCGCCAGGTGATGGCCCACGCGCAGGCCACGGAGGGCATCAAGAACGCGATCCGGGGCGGCGTGGCCACCATCGAGCACGGGATCTGGCTGGACGATGACTGCTGCGAGATGATGCTCGACGGCGAGCGCGCGCTGGTGGCCACGCTGATCGCTCCGCTCTGGGTGCTCCGCCACGCCGAGGCCGGGCGCATGCCGGAGTGGGCCACGGTCAAGGCTCGCGCCGCCGCGGCTGACCACCACCGTTCCTTCCAGCGGGCCCTCGAAGCGGGCGTCACGATCGCCTTCGGCACCGACACCGGCGTCGGTCCCCACGGCTCGATGGGCGAGGAGTTCCTGGTCATGCACGAGCTCGGCATGGAGCCTCTGCAGTGCCTGCAGTCGGCGACCACCGTGGCCGCCCGCACCATCGGCTACCCCGGGGTGGGCAGCCTCCAGCCGGGTGACTGGGCCGATGTGATCGGGGTGCCCGGCGACCCGCTCGCGAACCTGGAGCTGGTGGCCAGGCCGGACAACGTCCAGCTCGTGGTCAAGGGCGGGACGGTCGTCAAGGACTCCCGGAACTAACTAGGAGCGGGGCCGGAACTGGCCCGAGAGATTCGGGGCTCAGGCGCGTCAGATCGGTTCGGACGGGTGGATCGAGGAGGAGCCCACTAAAGGTGGGCGACGACGAGGGCCGGGCCCCGTCCGGACCGAGATGGCCCGCATGAGGCCCGAAGATCCGGCGACAGTTTCGGCACCGCTCCTAGAGATTGGCGGGAGCGCCGGTGACCGCCGCCGCTCGCTGCGCCAGGCCGCGGATGGTGTCGATATCGCCGCGCTCCAGGGCCTCAGGCGGGAAGAGCGCCGAGGTGAGGCCGACCGCCTTGACGCCCAGCTTCAGGTAGGCCTCGATCTGGTCGATTTCAACCCCGCCCGAGACCCACAGCGGCGCATCGGGCAGCGGGCCCTTCAGGAAAGAGATGTAGGCCGGTCCGCCGAGGGCGGCGACCGGGAAGACCTTGACCACCTGCGCGCCCAGCACGCGAGCGTGGTGGACCTCGGTCGGGGTGAGAGCGCCCAGCACGCACAGCAGGTCCAGGTCACGGCAGGCCTCGGCGACCTCAGGCAGCAGGACGGGCGTGACCACGAAGGCGGCGCCCGCGTTCTTGGCCTCCTGGACCGCCCGCGCGTCCATGACGGTGCCCACGCCGACCGGCATCTTGCCTCCGATGCTGGCGATCAGCCCGCGCACGATCTCGAAGCAGGAGGGCACCGTGGTCGTGACCTCGAGCGTCCCGATCCCGGCCTCGGCGGCGGCCAAGCAGGCGCGGAACGCGAAGTCCGAGTTCTGGGTGCGGATGACCCCGGCGACACCGGTCGGAAACGCCTGCTCGACGCTCAGCATGGCGCGCTCAGTCTAGATCCGGCGCAGCAGCGCTCGAGCCGGGCTGCCGTCCGATCCCACCAGCTTCAGCGGCAGGCAGCAGAGCTCGTAGGGACCGGGTGCCACCGCCGACAGGTCGAGCCCTTCTACGACCACGATGCCGGCCGCCAGCAGCGTCTTGTGGACAGGGTGCCCGGGGCTGTCGAAGGGCTCGACGCTGAGGTAGTCGACCCCGACCAGCCTGGTGCCCCGCCTGACCAGCTCCGCCGCCAGCGCCTCGCCGACAGCCGCGAAATCGCGGGCGAATCCGATCTCCGGTTGCGACCACCGGCGGGAGTTGGGGGTGCGGAAGAGGATGCGGGTGCTGTCCGCGAGTCGGGGCAGGTCGGCCGGCAGGAGCTCGCCCTGGCCAGGGTCGGCGCCCACCACCGTGCATGGGCCCATCAGGGCGTCTAAGGGCAGCGATTCCACGGCCGGCGCGCCGTCGATGAAGTGCAGGGGGGCGTCTACGTGGGTGCCGGTGTGGACGACGCACGTGAGCTCGGACACGTTGGCCGCGTCGCCCCCGGCGATCGACTGCACCCGGCGCAGCTGGAACGCGGGGTCGCCGGGCCAGGTCGGGAGGCTCGGGGTCAGCGGCAGCGAGACGTCGATCCAGGGTCCGGGCATTGAGCCCAATTTACGTCCCGGGCGGACCACGTCCCCACCCCCTTCCGGTCTTCGACCGGAAGGTACCTCCCATGATGGGGGAGGTACCTTGGCTACTAATTGTGGGTTGGCTGGAAAGTGTGGGGTTGCGGGTTGAACAGGCCGCTACTACGCTTTCGGGCGACTCCTAAGTAGACGCAAGAGGGTACCGGTGCGTACGTGCTGGTGGCCGGAGCTGCGGTACTTAGGGGTCGCTTTTTTTACATCGGGGCGGTGAGCTCGACCTGGATGTTGTCGGGGTCGCGGAAGGGCAGGATGTAGATCCCGAACCCGGCCAGCGGCGTGATCGGCCCGTGGGCCACGCCGCGCTCGTCGAACAGCTTCACCGCCGCGTCCAGCTCATCCTTGCTCGACACGTTGAAGCTGAGGTGGTCGAGCCCGACCCGGTCCTCGTCAAAGCGGTCGCCTTGCGGCGCCACCGGGCGCAGTCCCAGGAGCAGGCCTCCACGCACCATGACGCAGCCCCCGAACAGGACCTTGGCGGCCTCCGCCGCGGAGGGGTCGTCCGGCGGCGGTGAGTCCACCGCCACCTCGAAACCGAGCAGCCCGGTGTAGAACTCGCGGCTGCGGTTGACGTCGGTCACGGTCAGGCGCAGGTGATGGATTCCGCCGGTCGCGATCTGTCCCCCCACATCGACCTCCTTGGCTCAGCTGAAAGAGTGGCCAGTGAGATATACACCCGGGATGCGGTTCGACACCAACGCCGACTACGTCGTGGTGGGCGCGGGCTCGGCAGGCTGCGTGCTGGCGGCCCGCTTGAGCGAGCGCCCGGAAATCTCGGTGCTCCTCATCGAGGCCGGGCCGGCCGACACCCCTCCCGACATCGCCATCCCCGCCCGCTGGACGTCGCTGCCCGGCTCCGCCTACGACTGGATCTACGACAGCGAGCCGGAGCCCGGGCTCGACGGCCGGGTGGTCCCGCTGCCGCGCGGCAAAGTTCTGGGCGGCAGCTCCACGATCAACGCCATGGTCTACATCCGGGGCCACCGCGCCGACTACGACGCGTGGGCCGCCCTGGGCTGCGCGGGCTGGGGCTACGACGACGTTCTCCCCTACTT
>DATCNF010000294.1:0-4242 GCA_036565325.1 Candidatus Dormiibacterota bacterium
AGCTGCTGGTGCGGCTGCGCGCGGCGGCACGCGACGAGTCGGCCAACCTGATGCCCGCCACCATCGCAGCGGTGGAGGCGCGGGCCACGATGGGCGAGGTGGTGGGCGCGCTCGAAGACGTGTTCGGCCGCTATCGGGAGAACGCGGCCTTTTAAAATCCGCCGACGGCTACTTCGACGAGGGCGTCGCGGCGCGCTACGACCAGGACGTGGCGGAGGCGTTCGACCCTGAGTGGTGGACGCGATGGTGGACCGTCGCAGCGAGCTGGCCGGTTCTGGACGGGCGCTGGAGCTGGGGATCGGGACCGGCCGCATTGCGCTGCCGCTGGCGAGGCGGCGCGTGCCGGTGCATGGGATCGACCTGTCGAAGGCGATGGTCGCGACGCTGCGCGCGAAACCGGGCGGTGATGAGATCGGCGTCACGATCGGGGACTTCGCGACTGCCACCGTGGAGGGGACGTTCTCGGTTGCGTACCTGGTCTTCAACACGATCTTCAACCTGACCACGCAAGCAGCGCAGGTCGCGTGCTTCCGCAACGTCGCCAATCACCTGGAGCCAGGTGGCTGCTTCGTCGTCGAAACGCACCTGCCCGACCTGCAGCGGCTTCCGCCGGGCCAGACGATTCTTCCCTTTCACGTCAGCGAGACCAGGTGGAGTTTCGACGAGTACGCAGTCGCGACTCAGGTCTGGTCTCCCACCATTTCAGAATCGTGAATGGGGGGTGTGGAGCGCGGATCGATCCCGTTCCGATACGCCTGGCCCGCGGAGCTCGACCTGATGGCGCAGCTGGCGGGCATGAGGCTGCGCGAGAGTTGGGGCGGGTGGCGTCGAGAGCCGTTCACGGACGGCTGCCGCAGTCACATCTCGGTGTGGGAGAAGACCGCAGGAGCTAGGTAGTGCGGCTGGCCCAGGCCATGAAGGGCGTGTTGTGGGCGGCGGCGACCTCGCCGTCGGAGGTGACCAGGATCACGCCGCCTTCGCCGTCCACGCGGTTGCCCAGGAATTCGACGGCTCCGGTCGCCACCTCCTGCGCGCTCATGCCGTGCTTGAGCTCGATCACGGCCAGGTGCGACAGGACCAGGCGCATGAAGCCCTCGCCCTGCCCGGTGCCGCACACCGCTCCCGCGCCGTCGTCGGCGTAGAACCCGGCTCCCGGCAGCGGGCTGTCACCGAGCCGGCCCGGCAGCTTGAAGGTGACCCCACCGGTGCTGACGGCGACCGCGGTGTGGCCTTTGGCGTCCACCGCGACCGCACCCACCGTGTCCTGGCCCTCGCGCCGGAAGTTGCGCTGCTGGCGCTCGGTCATGAAGGCGGCGGGATCGCAGGTCTAGATCCCGTGCTCGTGGGCGAACCGGCTGGCGCCGTCCGCCACCAGCAGCACGTGGCGGTCGTCGTCCAGGATCGCGCGCGCCAGGTCGACCGGGTGCCGCACGTCCTTGACGGCGCCCACCGCGCCCGCCCGCAGGGCGGTGCCTTCCATGACCCCGGCGTCGAGCTCGATCTCGCCGTCGCTGTTGACGCAGGCGCCGATCCCGGCGTTGAGGAAGGGCTCGTCCTCCATGTGGCGGACGGCGGCGAGCACCGCCTCCAGTGCGCTCTCCTCGATCCGCGCCCAGCCAGCATCCAGGGCGCGCCCGACCGCGGCCCGGCGCTCGTCGTGTTCGGCGGCGTCCGGTGCGCCCGCGCCTCCGTGCACGACCAGCGCCGCCCGGGCCATCGTCAAAGGCTAACCACGTCCCCTCCGCCGGCTACGCCGGCACCTCCCCGGCGAGCCGGGAGGAGTTTCTCTCGTCTATGCGCCGCTCGGAGGCTCGGCGCTCCAGCTCGTCGCCGGGGCCCATGTCCACGAACCTCGCGTACTCGGCCAGGCGCGGGTGCACCTCGCGCACGCGCTTGAACATCTCCTGGGCGATGAACCGGTAGTCGGGATGCCCCTGGGGCGTGGTCCGCAGCTCGCACAGGTGGTAGATCTCGCGCAGCGAGGCCTTCACGTACCAGCGCAGCCGGTAGGCCAGGGGCACCGCGTACTGCGCCACCACCGGGCCGCGGGCTCGCTCCAGCATCCGGTGGGCGGACCCGGCTCGCTCCAGGGCGGCCTCATAGACCCCCTCCAGCCGGTACTCCGTGAGGTCCGGCGGCAGGTCGAAGCCGAGCTCGGTGCCCAGCACCTGGCGATCCTGGGTCAGCATGCGATGCCGCTGCAGGTCGCGGTAGCAGGCGAAGTTGGCGACCACCTCGAAGGTGTACTCGGCGTGCTCGAGCGCCCGCGGCGCCTTGTGGCGGCGGTTGCCGCGCTCGCCCATCAGCGCCTCCAGCACGCGCGCCACGTCGGCGGTCCCGAGGTCGGCCAGCGGCAGGTTGGAGTGCGGAAAGAGGGCGGCGGCGACCACCTTGCGCTCGGCGTTCCAGTCGTAGTCGACCAGGTGCACGCAGGGACCGTCCGGGGTCACGGAGCCGGCCGGCGCCAGCTCCCGCACCGCCATCGCGCTGCGGGTCATCCGCTCGGCGGCCGGCCGGCCGTAGCGGTCGTCGAGGGCGCGACGCACGAAGGACGGGATGACCAGGGCCAGCTGCTCGTGGATGTCGTCCGCCAGCCGCCGGCACTCGGCCAGCTCGTGGGCGGCCATCTTGGTCACCAGGTACTCGAAGGCGCGGCCGTTGCCGTAGAGCCCGAGGTTGGTGAGAGTGGCGGCCGGGAGCAGGCCGCGGAGGAGGTCGAGCGCCTTGGCCCGGGTCGCCGTCTTCCAGGCGCGCTCGCTCTCGCCCGGGTCCAGCGGGTGGCGCTCGCGGACGCGGGCCGTCAGCGGCTCGATGAGGTCGGAGTAGGTGCCGAAGAGGGCGTCCATGGCCGGCTCGTACACGGGATGCGCGAGCTCCGGCCCGCGGTGGTAGAGCCAGCGGCCCTCCGCGTCCGGGCGGTCGAAGCGGACGTACCGAGTCGATTTCTCGAGCGGCGAGATGCCGATCCGGGAGTCCTGGAGCGCCTTGGCCGCCAGCGTGGAGACCCGCTCCACGGCCAGATGGGCGCCGGCCAGCTCGGCCACCGAGTCGTCGCCGTAGCCGACCAGGACGCGGTCGTAGAACTCCTCGGCCCGCCGGGTGGCCAGGAGGTTGTCCTCGCCCGTGGCCGGGCCGCTGCCCACCAGCTCCCCAAAGCCGGTCTCGGGCGCCTGGATGAACTCGTCCAGCAGCACCTGGCGGAGGCTCTTCTCGGTCCTCGAGTAGCGCGAGAAGAGCGCCCCCTTCACCACCTCGGGCAGGTTCCGGAGCGCGAACACCGAACCGTCCAGGTTGGTGAAATAGCGCCCCAGCACAGCCCTCTCGGCAGCGTCGAAGTCGCGGGGGGCGGAGGGCGCGGGACTGCCAAGCATGGTCTTCTCCAGGGCGAGGTTAAGCGGTCGGCTTGGCGGGCCGCCGAGAATTCTGCACCAGATGGACGTGGTCAGGACGACCGACTGGGCCGCCGAGTGGCGCGCGCTCGTGGAGGCGAGGCAGGCTGAGGCCGAGGCGGCCGGCGCCGGCCAGCCCGGATATTGGGATCGGCGCGCCGCCGGCTTCAAGGCTTCGCTGCAGGGGCGTCCGGAAGACCCCTTCCTGGACTTCCTCGAGCCCTGGCTGTCGCCCCGCAAGACTGTGCTCGACGTGGGCGCCGGTTGGGGCCGCCATGCCGTGCCCCTGACCGCGCGGGTGGACTGGGTCACCGCGGTCGAGCCCTCGGAGGGGATGCGCGAGCTGCTGGAGCCGGCCCCCAACCTGACCGTGATCGCGAGCGGCTGGGAAGACGCCGACCCGGCGCCGGCGGACCTCGTGATCTGCTGCCATGTCCTCTACGGGGTGCCCGAGGTGGTGCCCTTCCTGGAGAAGCTGGAGGCGAGCGCGCGCGAACGCGTCTTCGTGTACCTGCGCGACCGGCCGCCGCCGCTGCCGGCCGAGGAGCTGGCGCTCGAGCTGGGCTTCGCCCGGACCCGGATGCCCGAGTTCCGCGACCTCTACCCGGTGCTGCGGCAGCTGGGGGTGGCGCCCGAGGTGGCGATGCTCCGCTACCCCTCGCGGCCGGTGTACGCCTCGCTGGAGGCGGCGGAGGCGGAGGTCCAGGCCGCGCTGGGTGAGCGCTGGGACCAGGCCCGCGGCCGGGCTTTCCTGGAATCACGTCTCGTGCCGGACGGCGGGGGCCGGCTGGCCTGGGACGCCGGCGAGATGGTGGCGGGGGTGGCGCATTGGACGCCCCGGAAGACCTGAGCA
>DATCNF010000295.1:0-36320 GCA_036565325.1 Candidatus Dormiibacterota bacterium
CGCCGACGCCGACGCCGACGCCGACGGTGTCAGCGAGCCCGCTGCCCAGCCCTGCCTCGACGCCGGCGCCGAGCCCCAGCCCCAGCCCGACCAAGTAGCCGCGTCGCGCCCTGCTCTGCCGGCGCACGAGGGTCTCGCAGGGGCGCGACCAGCCTCCTGTGCCGGCAGAGGAGGGGATTTCGGCTCCAGCAAGTAGCCGCCAAACCCCCTAAAAGCGGTTAGGAAACCCCGAAAAGAGGTTTCTTCAGCCCCCAACGGGGAATGCTATACTGGCGGTTCGTGCACGCCGGGCCGCTCGCTCCCCCCCTTGCTTGAGCGCGCCCTTTTTCCTTGGGAGGAACCGCCCCTGTGATGATCTCTGAGATGAAGGCTCCCTCGCGCCGGAACTACGGCCGGATCCCGAACCTGGTCGAGCTGAAGGACCTTATTGCGACCCAGATCGAGTCCTTCACGTGGTTCCGGAACGAGGGCCTACGCGAGCTCTTCGACGAGATTAACCCTATCACCGACTACACCGGCAAGAACTTCGAGCTGAAGTTCCTGGACTACGAATGGGGCGTCCCCAAGTCGTCGGTCGAGGAGTGCCGGAACCGGGACATGACGTACCAGTCGCCGCTCCGGATCCGCACCCGCCTCACCATCAAGGAGACGGGCGAGATCAAGGAGTCCGAGGTCTACATGGGCGACTTCGCCACCATGACCGACCAGGGCACCTTCATCGTGAACGGCACCGAGCGGGTGGTCGTCTCCCAGCTCGTCCGCAGCCCCGGCGTCTACTTCACCAGCGCCGAGGACCCCAACACCGGCCGCCGCCTGTTCGGCGCCAAGCTGATCCCCAACCGGGGCGCCTGGCTGGAGATCGAGACCTCCAACAAGGACGTGCTCACGGTCAAGATCGACCGCAAGCGCAAGGTGCCCGTGACCGTGCTCCTGAAGGCGCTCGAGCTGCCCAGCCTGAAGGGCACCGACAACGACCGGGAGGCCCAGCGCCGCCAGCTGATCGAGCTCTTCGGCGACGTGGACATCGACCCCGAGCACCACTACATCGACGCCACCCTCGACAAGGACACCACCGGCAAGGCCGACGATGCCCTCCTCGAGCTCTACCGGCGCGTGCGCCCGGGCGACCCGCCGAGCGTCGACAACGCCCGCAACCTGCTCCAGAGCCTCTTCTTCAACCCCCGCCGCTTCGACCTCGGCCGCGTCGGCCGCTACAAGGTCGACAAGCGCCTGGGCCGGGACGCCGAGGACATCCAGGAACGGGTGCGCGACCGCCAGCTCCGGATCCTGGAGAAGGGCGACTTCATCGCCATCATCCGGAAGCTGATCGAGCTCAACAACGCGCCCCGCGAGAAGCAGGTCGCCGACGACATCGACCACCTCGGGAACCGCCGGGTGCGAGCGGTGGGCGAGCTGCTCCAGAACCAGTTCCGGATGGGCCTGATCCGCATGGAGCGGATCATCAAGGAGCGGATGACGATCAGCGACCCGCACACCGTGACCGCTGCGTCGCTCATCAACGCGCGCCCGGTGGTGGCCGCGATCAAGGAGTTCTTCGGCTCCAGCCAGCTCTCCCAGTTCATGGACCAGACCAACCCCCTGGCCGAGCTCACCCACAAGCGGCGCCTCAGCGCCCTCGGGCCGGGCGGGCTTTCCAGGGAGCGCGCCGGCTTCGACGTCCGCGACGTCCACCACAGCCACTACGGCCGCATCTGCCCGATCGAGACCCCCGAGGGCCCGAACATCGGCCTCATCGGCTCGCTGGCCAGCTACGCCAAGGTCAACGAGTTCGGCTTCGTGGAGACGCCGTTCAGGCGCGTCTACAACCGGATGCCGGTGAGCAAGGACATGCGCGACCGGCTGACCGGCCGCAAGCTGCGGCGGGCCGCCGTCGACAGCGCCGGCAAGGAGGTCGTGGGGGCGGGCAAGTCCCTCGACGCCGACGCCATCAAGGCCCTGGAGAAGGCCAAGGTCCCGACCGTCGACATCCAGCCCTGGGTGTCGGAAGAGGTCAAGTACCTGTCCGCCGACGAGGAGGACTTCTACGGGATCGCCCAGGCCAACGCCATCCTCAACCCGGACGGCTCCTTCCAGGAGGCGCGCGTGCCCGCGCGCGTGCGAGGGCACTTCGCCCTCGAGGACGTGGCCAACATCCAGTACATGGACGTCTCGCCCAAGCAGATCGTCTCCGTGAGCACGGCCATGATCCCCTTCCTGGAGCACGACGACGCCAACCGGGCGCTGATGGGCTCCAACATGCAGAAGCAGGCGGTCCCGCTGCTGGTCACCGAGGCCCCGCTGGTGGGCACCGGGGTCGAGTACTACGCGGCCCGCGACTCGGGCGACATGCTGGTCGCCGACGTGGCCGGCACGGTCACCGACGTGGCGCACCCGCAGGACCTGCAGGGCATCCACGCCAACCCCATCTTCGAGATCACGATCAAGCCCGACGAGGGCGGTGCCGAGCACCGCTTCCAGCTCCAGAAGTTCTACCGCTCCAACCAGGGCACCTGCCTCAACCACCGCGTGCTCGTGAAGCCGGGCCAGAAGGTGGAGGTGGGCGACATCCTGGCTGACGGCCCCGCCATCGACAACGGCGAGATGGCGCTCGGCCGCAACCTCCTGGTCGCCTTCATGCCCTGGGAGGGCTACAACTTCGAGGACGCCATCCTGCTCTCCGAGAACGTGGTCAAGGAGGACATCTACACCTCCATCCACATCGAGGAGTTCGAGATCGAGGCCCGCGAGACCAAGCTCGGCCCCGAGGAGATCACCCGGGACATCCCCAACGTCTCCGAGGAGCAGCTGCGCAACCTCGACGAGCGGGGCATCGTCTACATCGGCGCCGAGGTCCACCCCGGCGACATCCTGGTCGGCAAGATCACGCCCAAGGGCGAGACCGAGCTCTCGGCCGAGGAGCGGCTGCTGCGCGCGATCTTCGGTGAGAAGGCGCGCGAGGTCCGCGACTCCTCGCTGCGCGTGCCCCACGGCGAGCGCGGCATCGTGGTCGACGTCAAGGTCTTCAGCCGGGAGACCAAGGACGAGCTGAGCCCCGGCGTCAACGAGCTGGTCAGGGTCTACGTCGCCCAGAAGCGGAAGATCTCGGCCGGCGACAAGATGGCCGGCCGCCACGGCAACAAGGGCGTGGTGGCGCGGGTGATGCCGATCGAGGACATGCCCTTCATGCCCGACGGCACCCCGGTCGACATCGTGCTCAACCCTCTGGGCGTGCCCAGCCGCATGAACCTGGGCCAGGTCCTGGAGACCCACCTGGGGTGGGTGGCCAAGGCCATCGGGCAGAAGATCCAGACCCCGGTCTTCGACGGCGCGCCCCTGGAGACGATCCAGGACGAGCTGGAGAAGAACGGCCTCCCACGCGACGGGAAGGTGATCCTGCGCGACGGCCGCACCGGCGTCGCCTTCGACAGCCCGGTCACGGTCGGCTACATCTACATGCTCAAGCTCCACCACCTGGTGGAGGACAAGATCCACGCCCGGTCGACGGGCCCCTACAGCCTGGTCACCCAGCAGCCGCTGGGCGGCAAGGCCCAGTTCGGCGGCCAGCGGTTCGGTGAGATGGAGGTCTGGGCGCTCGAGGCCTACGGCGCGGCGCACGTCCTCCAGGAGATCCTGACCGTGAAGTCGGACGACATCGTGGGCCGGGTCAAGGCCTACGAGGCGATCGTCAAGGGTGACAACACCCTGGAGGCCGGCATCCCGGAATCGTTCCGGGTGCTGGTGAAGGAGCTGGAAGGGCTCGCGCTCGGGGTCGAGATCCTGAGCGAGGACGAGCGCCAGATCGTGCTCAGCGAAGAGGACGTACCGGAGCTCCCGCTCGACCTGGGTATCAACCTGGAGCGGGACGAGATGGGCGAAGAGCCGGCGGAATAGGTAAGGAAAAAAGGAAACAGATTTGCTGAAGCTCGAGAACTTCGACGCGCTACGGCTTTCGCTGGCTTCGCCGGACACCATCCTTTCGTGGTCGCACGGCGAGGTCACCAAGCCGGAGACGATCAACTACCGCACCCTGCGGCCGGAGCGGGACGGCCTCTTCTGCGAGCGCATCTTCGGTCCCACCCGGGACTGGGAATGCCACTGCGGCAAGTACAAGCGCTACCGCTACAAGGGCATCATCTGCGACAAGTGCGGGGTCGAGGTCACGCGCTCCAAGGTCCGCCGGGAGCGCATGGGCCACATCAAGCTGGCCTCGCCCGTGAGCCACGTCTGGTACTTCAAGGGCATCCCCAGCCGCATGGGCCTGCTCCTCGACATGAGCCCCCGCAACCTGGAGAAGATCCTCTACTTCGCCAACTACATCGTCACCGACGTCAACGAAGACCTCCAGAAGGACATGCTGGGGAACCTCTCCGTCGACACCGACGAGCGCGCGCAGAAGCTGCGCGCGGAGCTCGACGGCAAGGGTGACGACATCCGCCGCCAGCACGAGGAGGAGCTGAACAAGCTCAAGGCCGACGTCGACGCTGAGACCGCCCGCGGCGACGAACAGCTGGCGCAGACCGTCGACCTGCTCACGTCCCAGGGCCAGACCCTGCAGGACCAGATCAAGACCGCCGCCGGCACCAAGGCCAAGCGCAACCTGGTGGTCGGGCCGGCCGACGACGAGGAGATCGTGATCGCCAAGGGCGACGTCGTCTCCGACGAGGTGGCGGGCGCCGTCCTGCGCAAGGTCCAGGAGAAGATCGAGAAGGCCGAGGCCGAGGTGCGCGCCGCCCGCTCAGCCGCCACCGACCGCCTGGAGGAGGCCCGGCAGCGGATCGAGGCCGAGATCGCCGAGACCACGTCCGAGCAGCGGGAGTCGCTGCAGGGCGAGCTGGAGCAGCTGCAGGTCGAGATCGACGCCACCCGGACCGACCTCGAGGCCCTGCACGTCAAGCAGATCCTCACCGACACCCAGTACCGCGAGTACCACGAGCGCTTCGGCCGCGTCTTCAAGGCCGGCATCGGCGCCGAGGCGGTGCGCGACCTGCTGGGCCGCATCGACCTCACCGAGGAGATGTACCGCCTCCGCGAGGAGTCGCGGTCGTCGACCGGCCAGCGCAAGCAGAAGGCGATCAAGCGCCTGAAGGTGGTCGAGGACTTCCGCAAGTCGAACGCGTCGCCGACCTGGATGATCCTCGACGTCCTGCCCGTGATCCCACCCGAGCTGCGCCCCATGGTGCAGCTGGACGGTGGCCGCTTCGCCACCTCCGACCTCAACGACCTCTACCGGCGCGTGATCAACCGCAACAACCGCCTCAAGAGACTGCTCGAGCTGGGCGCGCCCGAGATCATCGTGCGCAACGAGAAGCGGATGCTGCAGGAGGCGGTCGACGCCCTCATCGACAACGGGCGCCGCGGCCGGGCCATCACCGGCACCGGCAACCGCAAGCTCAAGTCGCTCTCCGACCTGCTCAAGGGCAAGCAGGGCCGGTTCCGCCAGAACCTGCTCGGCAAGCGCGTGGACTACTCGGGCCGCTCCGTGATCGTGGTTGGCCCCGAGCTCAAGCTCCACGAGTGCGGGCTGCCCAAGAAGATGGCGCTCGAGCTCTTCAAGCCGTTCGTGATGCGCGAGCTGGTCAACAAGGGCCACACCACCAACATCAAGTCGGCCAAGCGGATGGTCGAGCGCAACCACCCCTACGTGTGGGACGTGCTCGACGAGGTCATCCACGAGCACCCCGTGCTCCTGAACCGCGCCCCGACCCTGCACCGGCTGGGCATCCAGGCCTTCATGCCGGTCCTGGTCGAAGGCTCGGCCATCCAGATCCATCCACTGGTCTGCCACGCCTTCAACGCCGACTTCGACGGCGACCAGATGGCGGTCCACGTGCCGCTCTTCTCGGGCGCCATCGCCGAGGCCAAGAACCTCATGATGTCGTCGCAGAACATCCTGTCCGCGGCGGACGGCCACCCCGTGGTGGCTCCCACCCAGGACATCGTGCTGGGCTGCTTCTGGCTCACCGCCGCCCGGGGCAAGGCGCCCGAAGGCGAGGCCACCAAGAAGCTCAAGTCCTTCTCCAACCAGGACGAGGCCGTGATGGCCCTGCACAGCGGGACCGTCGGCCTGCACGACTGGGTCAAGGTCCGCGACCTGGGCCAGAGCATCGTCACCACCCCCGGTCGGGTGGTGCTCAACCAGGCGCTGCCGCTGGGCCGCGAGGTCCAGGAGGGCGTGATCGCCGAGCCGCTCGGCTTCCAGAACCTCCACTTCGACCGCAAGGCGCTGCGCACCCTGGTCTCCTCGCTCTTCGCCCTCTATGGCAGTGAGGTCACGGCCAACTCGGTCAACGAGATCAAGCGGCTGGGCTTCCACTACGCCACCCGGGCCGGGATCACGATCTCGGCCATGGACATCCCGCACGCCAGCGCCAAGCCGGCCATCCTCACGGCCACCGAGAAGGAGGTCGACGAGGTCGAGCGCATGTACCGGCGCGGCGTCATGACCGAGGACGAGCGCTACCGCAAGGTCATCGAGCTCTGGACGCGCGCCACCGAGGACGTGGCCAAGGCCACCGAGAAGGCGTTCGACCCCTTCAGCCCGATCTGGATGATGATGGGCTCGGGAGCCCGCGGCAACATCCAGCAGCTGCGCCAGCTGGCCGGCATGCGCGGCCTGATGGCCGACCCCACGGGCCGGATCATCGACCTGCCCATCAAGGCCAACTTCACCGAGGGCCTCACCGTGCTCGAGTACTTCATCTCGACCCACGGCGCCCGCAAAGGCCTCGCCGACACCGCGCTGCGCACGGCCGACTCCGGGTACCTCACCCGGCGCCTGGTCGACGTGGCCCAGGACGTGATCGTGCGCGAGCACGACTGCGGGACCAACAACGGGATCTGGGTCCGGGGGCTCGACGGCGAGCCTGACATCGTCTTCCAGAAGATCGCCGGCCGGGTAACCGCCGAGGATGCCTCGGCCGGCGGCAAGGTCGTGGTGCGCGCCGGTGAGGAGATCACCGACGAGGACGCCCGCCTCCTCATGGAGAAGGGCGACGGCGTGAAGATCCGCTCGGTGCTGACCTGCGAGGCCCGCGAGGGCGTCTGCCGGTCCTGCTACGGGCGCAACCTGGCGACCGGCAAGGTGGTCGAGATCGGGGAGGCGGTCGGCGTGATCGCGGCCCAGTCGATCGGCGAGCCGGGCACCCAGCTCACCATGCGTACCTTCCACACCGGCGGCGTCGCGGGTGTCGACATCACCCAGGGCCTGCCCCGCGTGGAGGAGCTCTTCGAGGCTCGCATCCCCAAGGGCAAGGCCGTCATCTCCGAGATCGACGGCGAGGTCGAGGTCATCCGGACCGACACCGGCCGCAAGGTGCGCGTCACCTCACGGGAGGAGTTCGATATCTCCTACCCGCTGGAGGCCAAGGCCGAGGTCCTGGTCAAGAGCGGGGACGAGGTCATGGAGGGCCAGGAGCTGGCCCGCAAGGACGAGGCTTCGGTCCGCACCCGCCACGCCGGCAAGGTCACGGTGGGCAAGAAGGAGATCTCCGTGCGCACCGTGGACGAGGAGGTGCGCGAGTACCCGATCCCCCACAACGTGCGCATCCGGCCCGAGCTGGAGCGCCGCGACGGGCCCCGGGCCTCGCTCCACGCCGGCCAGCAGATCACCGAGGGCTCGGTCAGCCCCCAGGAGCTGCTCCACATCCTCGGCAAGGACGCGGTCCAGACCTTCCTCGTGGACGAGGTCCAGAAGGTCTACCGGTCCCAGGGCGTGGACATCAACGACAAGCACATCGAGGTGATCGTCCGGCAGATGATGCGGAAGGTCCGCATCGACACCGCCGGCGACAGCACCCTGCTCCCGGGCGAGATCGTCTCCCAGTGGGAGTACGAGGAGGCCAACGCGGCGGCGCTGGCGGAGGGCGGCGAGCCGGCCACCGCGCAGACCGTGCTGCTGGGCCTGATCAAGGCGGCGCTGAACACCACCTCGTGGCTGTCGGCGGCCTCCTTCCAGGAGACCACGCGGGTTCTCACCGAGGCCGCCATCAGCGGCAAGGTGGACCGCCTGCGGGGGCTCAAGGAGAACGTGATCATCGGCAAGCTGATCCCGGCCGGGACCGGGCTCGACTACTACAAGAAGCAGCGCGAGGCGGCGGCCCGCTTCATCGAAGAGGAACCGATCGACCTCGACACGCTGAGCGTGTAAGCGCAGGGGGGCCGGCCGCAAGGCCGGCCCCCCTTCACGTCCGCCGAGTCTGCGGGCTTCCCGCAGTCTCCAATACCCCGGAAACGCGGCGGATGCGAGGCCGGCCGCCAGGCCGCGCCCCCTCAGCGCTGGGTGAGGCGCACTCGAAAGCGGAGGGCCTTGATCTCGCGCTCGTCGATCCTGACCTTGAACACGTAGGCGCCCTCGCTGGCGAACTGGAGGCCGTCCAGGTTGATGGCCAGCGCGACCAGCTGCTCGTCGCCCGGATGGACCCCGGCGGGCCGGCCCACGGTGAAGGAGCCCTCGATCCGGCCCGCCCCGCCGGGGTCGCCGATCGCGACCTGGTTGCCGTCCGCGTCCTCCAGCGTCAGTGAGAAGCGCTTGGACGTGTTGTCGGCCAGCGCATAGGGGACGCGCACGACCAGGCCGATCCCGATCCGCGGGTGGCGGACGGGCAGGGACTGCGTGAAGATGCTGTTCCAGGCGCCGCCCTGGACGTACATCTTGTTGTCGGCCACCACCACCGAGTCGGCGAGCAGGGCCTCCGCCGTGATGTCCTCGTCGAGCAGAGGATCGATGCGGTTCACGCTTGGAACGGTAGCGACCGAGCGGCCCGCGCGCCACGTGCTCTGGCGCCGGGGTCTCAGTTTTGGTTTAGGCTTCCGCCCAGTTGAGAGAGGGAGGGGCGCGCACCTTGCGCGCATTCGCACCTGCCTGCGCGGCGCTGGCCGCCGTGCTGCTGCTGCCGGTTTCAGCCCAGGCGGTGGTCCCCGCACGCCAGGCGCCGCCACCCCGCCCGCTGGCCACGGTCGACCACCCGCCGGTCGACGGTGTCAACTCATTCGACAATGGCCCCCGCTCGGTGCCCAGGGTGGCGCTGACCTTCGACGCCGACATGACGCCAGGGATGCTCGCCCAGCTCCGAAGCGGGCAGGTCCGCAGCTGGTACAACCGCGAGGTCCGCGACATCCTCGACGCCGAGGGCGTCCACGCCACGATCTTCCTGACCGGGCTCTGGGCCCAGGCCTATCCCGAGGTCGCCCGCTCCATGGCCGAGGATCCGCGGCTGGAGATCGGGAACCACTCCTACGACCACGCCGCCTTCCGGACGCCCTGCTACGGGCTGGCCGGCACCGCCGACCGCGCGGGCGAGATCGAGCGCGCGCAGGACCAGATCCAGGCCGTCACCGGCGTGCGCCCCAACCTGCTCCGCTTCCCCGGCGACTGCTATGACCGCAGCGACGTGGCGCTGGCCCAGCAGAAGGGGCTGGCCGTGATCTCCGGCGACGTCCGCAGCGGGGACGCCTTCAACAACTCGGCGCCCGCGGTGGCCGCGGTCGTGCTCCGCAACCTGAAGCCGGGCTCGATCGTGCTCATGCACATCCACGGCGGGCCCAACGCCCCCATGACCGCGCCCGCGCTGCGCATGGTGATCCAGGGCGCGCGCGCCCGGGGACTGGATTTCGGCACCGTCTCCGAGGTGCTCGGCCGGACGGCGGCCCGGATACCCAGGCCGGCCCCCACCGCCGAGGAGCTGTTGCGCCCGCTGCGCGCGCTCAAGCTGGAGGCGCCGGCCGCGCCGGCGTCGCGTCCCGACCGATCCCTTAGCCCTTACCGTCAGCTCCGGCTGGAGGGTCCGCGCCGGGTCCTCTGGGGGTTCCCGGGACACCTAGTACAGTAGGTTTCGTGCCCCGCCCAGCAGCCGGGCTGCTGGCCATCCTGCTCGTCGCCGCCGCCTGCTCCACATCGGCCCCGGCGTCGCTCAAGACTCAGAGCCAGAGCCTGGCCTCTGACCAGAGCTTGCGGGTGCGCCTGCCGGATGGGCCGCGCAGCCTGGACCCGGCCCTGGCCCAGGACGAGCGTGAGCTGGCGGTGGTCCGCCAGTTCTCGGAGCCGCTGCTCAAGCCCACGGCCGACCTCCGCGACGTGCAGCCCGCGGCCGCCGAGTCGTACACGGTCTCCAGCGACCTCCTGACCTACACCTTCCACCTGCGCGGCAACGGCCGCTACGCGGACGGCATGCCGGTCAAGGCCCAGGACTTCGTCTTCGCCTGGCGGCGCCTGATCGATCCCCGCACGGCGGCCCCGCACGCCGACTTCTTCGCGAGCCTGGTGCAGGGTGGGGAGGAGGCCAACGCCCTCGATGCCAAGCACGACGCCGACCGGATCGACCCGGCCCTCGACAAGCTGGGCCTGAAGGCAGTCGACGACCTCACCTTCCAGGTCACCCTGGCCGTGCCCGCGAGCCAGGCCAAGTGGATCGCGGCGATGCCCGAGGGCGGTCCCTTGCGGCCGGAGATGCTGAAGGCGCCCGGCACCACCGGCAACGGCCCCTTCCGGGTCTCCGAGACCGCCAAGGACCACGTCGCCCTGGCGCCCAACAGCAGCTACTGGGGCGGGCGCCCGACCCTCTCTTCCCTCACCTTCACGTTCGGATCCGACGCCGCGGCCGTTGCCAAGTACAAGGCCGGCGAGCTGGACCTGGTCGTCAGCCCGCCCGACCCCGTGAGCGCCGACGTCGTCAGGGTGCCGGAGCTGACGACCTTCTGGTTCGACTTCAACACCGCCCGCACGCCCTTCCAGGACACCCGCGTACGCCTGGCCTTCGCGATGGCCATCGACCGGGAGGCGATCGTGAACGACCAGTTCAAAGGTCGGGCGGCGGCGGCCACCACCCTGATCCCGCGCGGGATGGACGGCTACCGGCCCGAGGACGGTAAGCCGCAGGAGACCAACCCGACCGCGGCCAAGCAGCTGCTGGACGCGGTCGGAGTGCCCGCGGACCAGCTGAGCGCCCTGCCCCTGATCGTGCGCGACCGGCCCCTGGACCGCGCGCTCGCGGAGGCCGTGGCCGCCCAGTGGACCAAGGCGCTGGGGGTCTCGGTCGCGATCCAGCCGCTGAACGCGGTCGACTACTCGCAGCGCCTGCGCTCGGGGGACTTCGCGCTCGCGGGACCCACGGGCTGGACCGCGGACTACCCCGATCAGCGCGACTTCTTCGACCTCTTCCGCTCCAACGACGGCAATAACGGCGCTCGCTGGCGCAACTCCCGCTACGACGCCCTGGTGAGGGTGGCCGACATGGAGCCCGACGCCGCCAAGCGGGAGGCGCTCTACAACCAGGCCCTCCAACTGCTGGTCTCGGACGCCCCGGTCGCCTTCCTGGTCCAGCGCTGGCAGTGGAGCCTGGAGAAGCCCTACATCAGCGGGGCGCCGGTCAACTCGGCCGACGAGTGGCCCGGCGCAACCTATTCCAATCTGCTCTACGTAACCGCACACTAGCCCGCGTCGTGCGCGCGGAAGAGCTCACTCGGGTTCTGCGAGCTTCCGGGGACCTGCCGGCCGGTGAGGTGACCGCCCTCGAGTCCCGGCCCACCCCGGCCTTCAACTCAGAGGTCTCGCGGCTCAAGGTCACCTACTCGGACGCCGCGCCCGCCGAGGCGCCGCGGGAGCTGGTGCTCAAGGTCTCCCTCAAGAAGGACTGGGCCAAGCGGGCGGGAGCGGTCGAGGTCTCCTTCTACAAGCAGGCCCGCAAGCGCGAGCTGCCGATGATCGCGCACTGCTACCTGGCCTACCAGGACTCCCAGACCGGGCGCTCGGTGCTGATCCTGGCCGACCTGGGCGAGACCCACGAGGCGCCGGTCACCCGGCGGGCGCTGATCGACGGCCACGGCGTGCCCACCTCGGCGCGCCTGAAGGCGGCGGTGGACTCGCTGGCCGACTTCCACCACGCCTGGCGGGGCCGGGCCTCGTTGCGAACCGGGCTGCCCGAGGCGTTCTGGCTGCAGGGACCTACCGCCTTCGGCCGCTTCGCCGACGCCTGCCGCAAGGAGCTCAACACCTTCCGGCGCACGGCTGGGGACCATGTCACCGACGCCGATTGGGCGGCCTGCGAGACGATCGTCGACTCCCTGCGGCCGGTCTGGGGCCGCTGGCTGACCAAGCGCGCCGGGCGCGTCTCGCACCTGGTGCTGGCCCATGGTGACTGCTACCTGAGCAACTGGCTGGTGCCCCGGCCCGAGGCCAGCGGCAGCCCGACACTGATCGACTTCCAGCAGGCGCACGTGGACACCCCGGGCGAGGACCTGGCCTTCATGCTCGGCACCTTCTGGACCGAGTCCCAGCGCGCGACCCACGAATTGGCCAGCCTGCGCCGCTATCACTCCCGCCTGGATGCGCCCGGCTACTCGCTGGAGGCGCTGCTGGAGGACTACCGCTGGGGCCTGGTGCGGATGCTGGCCCGCACCGTCTGGGACCATCACAACGGCTCGCCCGAGGCCTACTGGCGCCCCAAGCTGAGGCGTGTCCTGGCCGCGCTCCGCGACCACGGCGTGGTCTACGCCCCCAAGCTGTACGCGTAGAACAGATAACCTCCCCAGTTCCTGGGGAGGTGCCGCCCGCAGGGCGGCGGTGGGGGCGGCGTCAGCCAAGATACGTAGGACGGCTTACAACGTCCCCACCCCCTCCGGCTTCGCCGGAGGGACCTCCCCGGCGAGCGGGGAGGTAGGTCCCACGTATTCGGGCGTGACCAGATAGCCTGAGGTATACTCTCCGTTTGTCGCCCACGCGGTCGCTTCCGCGCGGGATCGGAAACCCGTTCGCGGAGACACGTTTGCCCACCATCCAGCAGTTGATTCGGATCGGCCGCAAGGCTTCCGTCAAGAAGTCCAAGGCACCGGCGCTGAAGGGGTCGCCCCAGCGGCGCGGAGTCTGCGTGCGCGTCTACACGACCACGCCCAAGAAGCCGAACTCAGCTCTCCGCAAGGTCGCCCGCGTCCGCCTCACCACGGGCATCGAGGTCACCGCCTACATCCCCGGCATCGGCCACAACCTGCAGGAGCACTCGGTGGTGCTGATCCGCGGCGGCCGTGTCAAGGACCTCCCTGGGGTGCGCTACCACATCATCCGGGGCACCCTCGACACCGCCGGCACCAAGAACCGGAAGCAGGGCCGGTCAAAGTACGGCGCCAAGCGCGAAAAAGCCGCCAAGGCCTAGAAGATGCCGCGCCGCAACAAGCCCCCCAAGCGTCTCACCACGCCTGATCCGATCTACAACTCGGAGGCGGTGGCCAAGTTCGTGAACATCGTCATGCACGACGGCAAGCGCGCGGTCGCCGAGCGGATCATGTACGACGCCCTCCGCCGCGCCAGCCGCCAGGCCAAGCGCGAGCCGATGGAGATCTTCGACGCCGCCATGCGCAACACGACCCCCCTCCTCGAGGTCAAGCCGCGGCGCGTCGGGGGCGCCACCTACCAGGTTCCGATTGAGATCCGTCCCGAGCGCCGGCTGGCCCTGGCCCGGCGCTGGCTCGTTCGTTTCGCGCGCCAGCGTGGGGGGAAGAGTATGTCTGAGAAGCTCGCCTTCGAGCTGCTCGACGCCTCCAACAACACCGGGGGCGCCGTGAAGCGGAAGGAAGAGACCCACCGGATGGCGGAGTCCAACAAGGCCTTCAGCCACTTCCGGTACTAGAGGAGGAACCAGGAGATCTCAGCAGTGGCTCAAACCGCGCCCGCAACCAGCACGCGACTCGCCAAGGTCCGGAACATCGGGATCATGGCGCATATCGACGCGGGCAAAACCACGACCACTGAGCGGATCCTCTTCTACGCCGGCCGCCTACACAAGATGGGCGAGGTCCACGAGGGCGCCGCGACCATGGACTGGATGGTCCAGGAGAAGGAGCGGGGGATCACGATCACCTCGGCGTCGACCACCTGCCAGTGGCGCGACCACACCATCAACATCTTGGACACACCCGGACACGTGGACTTCACCGTCGAGGTCGAGCGCAGCCTGCGCGTGCTCGACGGCGCGGTCGCCGTGTTCGACGCCGTGGCCGGCGTGGAGCCGCAGTCGGAGACGGTCTGGCGCCAGGCCGACCGCTACTCGGTGCCACGGATCGCCTTCATCAACAAGATGGACCGCATGGGCGCCGACTTCTACGGGTCGGTCAACTCCATCCGCACCCGCCTGGGCGCGCGCGCCGTCCCCATTCAGCTGCCGATCGGCGCCGAGGACGGCTTCAAGGGCATGGTCGACCTGATCAACAAGCGGTCGATCATCTACACCGACGACCTGGGCAAGAACATCGAGTCGGGCGAGATCCCGGCCGAGCTGGTGGAGCGGGTCGAGCAGTACCGCCACGACCTGATCGAGGCGGTCGCCGACTTCGACGACGAGGTCATGCACAAGTACCTGGAGGAGCAGGAGGTCACGCCCGCCGAGATCATGCGCGGCCTCCGCAAGGGCACCGTGCAGGGCTTCCTGGTGCCCGTGATCACCGGCGCTGCGCTCCGCAACAAGGGCGTGCAGCCCCTGCTGGACGCGGTCGTCGACTTCCTGCCGAGCCCCGCCGACAAGCCGCCCGTGGAAGGGATCGACCCCGACAGCGGGCAGCTGGTGGTGCGCGAGGTCTCCGACGACGAGCCCTTCTCGGCGCTCGCCTTCAAGGTCCAGATCGACCCCCAGGGGGTGGGCAAGCTCACCTTCTTCCGGGTCTACTCGGGCACGCTGAAGGCCGGCACCACCGTGCTCAATGTGACCACCGGGCGCAAGGAGCGGATCGGCCGCATCCTGCAGATGCACGCCATCCGGCGCGAGGAGCTCACCGAGGTCCACACCGGGGACATCGCCGCCGCCGTCGGGCTCAAGGGCACCACCACCGGCGACACGCTGGCCGACGAGTCCAAGCCGATCCTGCTCGAGAACATCAACTTCCCCGAGCCGGTGATCTCGGTCGCCATCGAGCCCAAGACCAAGGTCGACCAGGACAAGCTGGGCATCGCGCTCCAGCGCCTCTCAGAGGAGGACCCGACCTTCCGCGTCTACACCGACGAGGAGACCGGCCAGAACATCATCGCCGGCATGGGCGAGCTGCACCTCGAGATCATCGTCGACCGCCTCACGCGCGAGTTCAAGGTCGACGCCAACGTGGGCAAGCCGCAGGTCGCCTACCGGGAGGCCATCCGCCGCCCGGCGCACGGCACCGGCCGCTTCATCCGCCAGACCGGCGGCAAGGGCCAGTTCGGACACGTCGAGCTCGACGTCGAGCCCGGCGAGAAGGGCAGCGGCTACGTCTTCGAGGACAAGATCTCCCAGGGCCGCATCCCCCGCGAGTACATCCCGGCCGTCAACAAGGGCATCGCCGAGGCGCTGACCACGGGCGTGGTCGCCGGCTACCCGGTGCTCGACATCAAGGTCAAGCTGGTCGACGGCTCCTACCACCCGGTCGACTCCAGCGAGATGGCGTTCGGGATCGCGGGCTCGATGGGCATCAAGGACGCCATGCGTAAGGCGGACCCGACGCTGCTGGAGCCGATCATGAAGGTGGACGTGGTCATGCCCGAGGAGCACCTCGGCGACGTCATCGGCGACCTCAGCTCGCGCCGCGGGCACATCCTGGGCATGGAGGGCAAGGGCAACTCGCAGGCCGTCCAGGCCACCGTGCCGCTGGCCGAGATGTTCGGGTACGCGACCGACCTGCGCTCCATGACCTCGGGTCGCGCGACGTACACGATGGAATTCAGTCACTACGCGGAGCTCCCGGCCCAGATGGCCGAGGCGATCAGCAAGAAGACCAGCTAAAGGAGGAATCGGTGGGTAAGAAGAAGTTCGAGAGGAACAAGCCTCATCTCAACGTCGGGACCATCGGTCACATCGACCATGGCAAGACGACGCTGACGGCTGCCATCACGAAGGTCCAGGCCGAGAAGGGCCTGGCCCAGTTCACCGCGTTCGACAAGATCGACAAGGCGCCGGAAGAGAAGGCCCGCGGGATCACAATCTCGATCGCCCACGTCGAGTACGAGACCGACAAGCGGCACTACGCGCACGTCGACTGCCCCGGTCACCACGACTACATCAAGAACATGATCACCGGCGCCGCCCAGATGGACGGCGCGATCGTGGTGGTGGCCGCCAACGACGGCGCCATGCCCCAGACCCGCGAGCACATCCTCCTGGCTCGGCAGGTCAACGTGCCCTACCTGGTGGTGGCGCTCAACAAGATCGACATGGTCGACGACGAGGAGTTCGTGGAGCTGGTCGAGCTCGACCTCCGCGAGCTGCTCACCAAGTACGACTTCCCGGGCGACGACGTGCCCATCGTCCGCGTCTCCGCGCTCAAGGCGCTGGAGGGCGACAAGGAGGCCATGGAGGCCATCGGCCGCCTGCTGGACGCCGTCGACACCTACATCCCGGAGCCCGTACGCGAGATCGACAAGCCGTTCCTGATGCCGGTCGAGGACGTGTTCACGATTGAAGGTCGCGGCACCGTGGTGACGGGCCGGATCGAGCGGGGCCAGGTCAAGCTCAACGAGGAAGTCGAGATCGTCGGCATCCGCGACCCGCGCAAGACGGTCGCCACCGGGCTCGAGATGTTCTACAAGCAGATGGACGTCAGCCAGGCCGGCGACAACGTCGGCGTGCTGCTGCGCGGCATCAAGCGCGAGGACGTCGAGCGCGGCCAGGTGCTGGCCAAGCCCGGCTCCATCAAGCCGCACACCACCTTCAAGGCCAACGTGTACGTCCTGACCAAGGAGGAGGGGGGCCGGCACACGCCGTTCTTCTCCAACTACCGCCCGCAGTTCTACATGCGGACCACGGACGTCACCGGCGCCATCAAGCTCCCCGAGGGAGTCGAGATGTGCATGCCCGGCGACAACATCGAGATGGACGTCGAGCTGATCACCCCGATCGCGATCGAGGAAGGCCTCCGCTTCGCCATCCGCGAAGGCGGCCGCACCGTCGGCTCGGGTGTCGTGACCTCGGTCACGAAATAGCTCGGTAGGAACAGGGCCCCGCAGTGGCGCAGAAGATCCGGATCAGGCTCAAGGCTTACGACCACAAGGTCCTGGACCAGGCCGCCGACAAGATCGTCGACACGGCCCGGCGGACGAACGCGCGCACGGCGGGCCCCATCCCGCTCCCGACCGAGATCAACAAGCTGACGGTGATCCGCTCACCGTTCATCGACAAGGACTCGCGGGAGCAGTTCGAGATGCGCACCCACAAGCGCATCGTCGACATCCTCGACCCCAACCCGCGGGTGGTGGACGCGCTGATGCGTCTCAACCTGCCGGCGGGCGTGGCGATCGAGATCAAGCTCTAGAGATATGTCGAAAGGATTGATCGCCCGCAAGGTGGGCATGACGCAGCTCTTCAACGCCGACGGCACGCTGTCGGCGGTCACCGTCCTGGAGGCGGGTCCCTGCCACGTGCTCGGGCTGCGGACGGTGGAGAAGAACGGCTACACCGCCGCCCGGCTGGCCTTCGGCGTGCCGCGCAAGAACACGGTTCGCAAGCCGCTGGCGGGCGAATACGCCAAGGCGGGCATCGAGCCCGCGCGCACCGTGCTCGAGGTCCGCGACTACGAGGGTCTCGAGGTCGGGCAGGAGCTCAAGGCCGACCTCTTCGCCGAGGGCGAGCTGGTCGACGTCACCGCCACCTCCAAGGGCAAGGGCTTCCAGGGCCTGGTGAAGAGGCACCGCTTCAGCCGCGGCCCCGAGAGCCACGGCTCGATGAACGTGCGCCAGCCGGGCTCGATCGGCGCCACCGATGCCGCCCGAGTCTTCCGCGGCGTGCGCATGGCGGGCCAGATGGGCAACGTCAAGACCACCGTCCAGGGTCTCAAGATCCTGCGCGTCGACGCCGAGCGCAACCTCCTGCTGATCGGGGGCGCGGTGCCCGGCGGCAAGGGCGCAGTGGTGCTCGTGCGCGGTTCGCTCAAGACCGCCCGGCAGGCCGCGCGGGGCAAGAAGTAGTGGCTGACGAAGAGAAGAAGCCCGTGAAGGCGAAGGCGAAGGCGGCGACGCCGGCGCCGATCAACGGCGACGACGAGCCCGCGGCGCCCAAGAAGCCCGTACGCGCGCCCCGCAAGAAGGCCGCGCCGGCAGAGATCGAGGCTTCGCCGCTCAACGTCAGCTCCTTCGGGGCCGACGGCGAGCGCTCGGGCGAGATCCGGCTCCCGGAGTCGGTCTTCGGGCAGTCGCCCAACGGCTCGGTCATGCACCAGGCCTACCTGCGCCAGCTGGCCAACGCCCGCCAGGGCACGGCCAAGACCAAACGCCGAGGCGAGGTGTCGGGCGGCGGCGCCAAGCCCTACCGCCAGAAGGGCACCGGGCGGGCGCGCCACGGCTCCATTCGCGAGCCCTCGATGGTGGGCGGCGGCACCGTGTTCGGCCCTCAGCCGCGCAGCTTCGCGCAGCGGATGCCGCGCAAGATGCGCCGCCTGGCGCTGCGCTCGGCGCTGGCCATCAAGGCCAACGAGGGCCGGATCGCGGTGCTCGACGGCTTCGAGCTGGAAGAGCCGAAGACCCGCACCGTGGTCGACCTCCTGCGCGCGGCAGGGGTCGAGAACTCGGCTCTGGTCGTGCTTCCCGCGTCCAACGACGTCGTCCAGCGCTCCTTCAACAACCTGCCCTGGGCCAAGGTCGTGCTCGCCCGCAACTTGAACCTCTATGACCTCTTCACGCACGAGCACCTGGTGATCACCAAGGACTCGCTGGAGCTGCTCGAGGAGAACTTCGCATGAGATCCGCCGACCAGGTGGTTTTGGGCCCGGTGATCACCGAGCGCTCGTACTCGCTCTACCAGCTCGGTCGCTACACGTTCCGGGTCGCCACCGGCGCGACCAAGCCCGAGATCGCGGCTGCGCTCGAGCAGCACTACGCGGGCCAGAACATCACCGTGGTGGCCGTCAACACCATCCGCGTGCGCGGCAAGACGCGCCGCCTGGGGCGCCGCGGCATCACCGGCAACACCTCCAACTGGAAGAAGGCGATCGTCACCCTCGGCCCCGGCCAGAAGCTGGAAGGCCTGTTTGGGTCGGTGTAGGAGCATCCAATGCCCGTAAAGAAGTACAAGCCGACCAGCCCCGGGCGCCGCTTCATGGCGACCTCGAGCTTCGACGAGATCACGGCCAGCGAGCCGGAGAAGTCGCTGCTCGAGCACCTCCCCGGGCACGCCGGCCGCAACAACCAGGGCCGCATCACCGTCCGCCACCGGGGCGGGGAGGGGCGCCGCCAGTACCGCAAGATCGATTTCAAGAGGGACAAGCACGGCGTGCCCGCCAAGGTCGCGACCATCGAGTACGACCCCAACCGGACCGGGCGGATCGCCCTGCTCCACTACAAGGACGGCGAGAAGCGGTACATCCTGGCCCCGCTCGGGCTCAAGGTCGGCGACCAGCTCATGAGCGGTCCCGAGGCGCCGGTGCGGGTGGGCAACTCGCTGCCCCTGCAGCGGATCCCGACCGGCTCCACGATCCACGCCGTCGAGCTCACGCTCGGCCGCGGCGCCCAGCTCGTGCGCTCGGCCGGCACCAGCGCCCAGCTGCTGGCCAAGGAAGGCGACTACGCCGTGCTGCGGCTGCCCTCGGGCGAGCTGCGCCGGGTCCACGTGCGCTGCATGGCCACCATCGGCCAGGTGGGTAACCTGGAGCACGAGAACGAGTCCGGCGGCAAGGCCGGGCGCTCGCGCTGGCTGGGCAAGCGGCCCACCGTGCGCGGTTCGACGATGAACCCCACCGACCACCCACACGGCGGCGGTGAGGGCAAGACCGGCCCTGGCGGCAACCCCAAGACGCCGTGGGGCAAGCCGGCCCTCGGCTACCGCACGCGGAAGCCGAAGAAGGCCTCCAACAAATTGATCATCCGGCGCCGGGAGAAGAAATAGTTGTCGCGCTCTACCAAGAAAGGGCCTTACATCGACCAGAACCTTCGGGAGAAGGTCGAGAAGCTGAACAAGACCCGGGACCAGAAGGTCATCCGGACGTGGGCGCGCGCCTCCACGATCTTCCCGGAGATGGTCGGCCACACCATCGCCGTGCACGACGGGCAGCGGCACGTGCCGGTCCTGGTCAACGAGAACATGGTCGGCCACCGGCTGGGTGAGTTCGCGCCCACGCGCCGGTTCCGCGGCCACGGGGACAAGACCGAAAAGGTTTCAAAGGTTCACTAAGTGGCGACCTCCAGATCCGTCACCACCAGCTCATCGGCCGATCTCCGGCGAATGCCCGCGTTGGCTCCTGCGCTCCTCGGGCGCGCAGCTACTGCTGCGCTTCCTCCGGTGCTCGTCGCCGCCTTGGCCTCGCCGGTCTCGGCCGCGATCTGGCGGCGCCGGCCAGGAGGTCGCCACTGATGGAAGTCATCGCGAAGGCCAAGTACATCCGGCGCACGCCGCGCAAGGCGCGGCTGATCGCGGATGCCGTGCGCGGCATGCCGGTGGCGGAGGCGCTCGCCTTCCTCGAGTTCTCCTCGCGGCATGCGGCGCTGGACGTGGCCAAGGTCATCAAGTCGGCGGCCGCCAACGCCGAGCACAACTTCAACCTCAACCGCGAGGACCTGGTGGTGAAGGCGCTGATGGTGGACGAGGGTCCGACCATGAAGCGCATCCGCCCGGTCAGCCGCGGCATGGCACACCAGTACTTCCACCGCACCTGCCACATCACGGCGGTGGTGGAGGACCGCGAAGAACGCGTTCCCGTCGTGCGCGCACCGCGCGCCACCACGCCCACCGCTACGCAGGCACCCCGCGCCCCCCGCACCCGCACACCGAGGAGTACGCCCTAGTGGGTCACAAGGTTCATCCCAACGCTTTCCGGCTGGGCGTCTACCGGCCGTGGGAGGCCAACTGGTTCGCGCAGAAGAAGGACTACACCAAGCTCCTGCACGAGGACCTCGACATGCGGCGGCTGATCCTGCGCCGCCTGCGCAACGCGGGCATCGCCAAGATCGAGACCGAGCGCTCCTCGAACGCCCAGATGACGGTCACGATTCACACCGCCAAGCCGGGCATCGTGATCGGCAAGGGCGGCGCCTCGGTCGACCAGCTGCGCGAGGACCTCGAGAAGCGCTTCGGCAACCGCGTCCGGATCTCGATCCAGGAGATCAAGCAGCCGGAGCTGGATGCCCAGCTGGTGGCCGAGAACATCGCCAGCCAGATCGAGCGCCGCATCAGCTACCGGCGGGCCATGAAGCAGTCGATCCTGCGCACCATGCGCTCGGGCGCCAAGGGCGTCCGGGTCGCCCTGGGCGGCCGCCTGCGCGGCTCCGAGATGGCGCGCCGGGAGTGGGACCGCGAGGGCCGGGTCCCGCTGCACACGCTGCGCGCTGACATCCTCTTCGGCCGCGCCACCGCGCACACCACGTTCGGCACCACCGGCGTCAAGGTCTGGATCTACAAGGACAACTTCGTGATCGCGCCGCGTGGCAGCACGCTGCCCGGCGAGGAGGTGGCGCCCCAGCCGGTGCTGGCGCAGGCGGCGCCGGCGGCCCCTGAGGTCGTTGAGCCCGCGGTCTCCGCCGCGGCCCCCATCGCCGCCGCTCCCGCCGTGGCCGACGTCGCGCCGGTCGAAGCCGCCCCGCCGGCAGTCGCCGAGGCGGCAGTGGCCGAGCCGGCCCAGGCCGAAGAGCCGGCCAAAGCCCCGCGCAAGCGCGCGACCAAGAAGGCCGAGACCCCCGAGCCCGCGCCCGAGGCTCCGGCCGCCGAGGAGGGAGATGCTTCTTCCTAAGCGCGTAAAGCACCGCAAGCAGCACAAGGGCCGCCGCACCGGCATCGCCACCCGTGGCGCCACCATCGCCTTCGGCCAGTACGGCCTGCAGGCGATCGAGGACTGCTGGATGACCAACAGGCAGATCGAGGCCGCCCGCCGGGCGATGACCCGCCACGTCAAGCGCGGCGGTCAGATCTGGATCCGCATCTTCCCGGACAAGCCGGTCACCAAGAAGCCGGCCGAGACCCGCATGGGCTCCGGCAAGGGCAACCCCGAGGGCTGGGTGGCCGTCATCAAGCCGGGGCGGATCCTGTTCGAGATGGGTGGCGTCGACCACCCGACCGCCAAAGAGGCCATGCGCCTGGCCGCGGCCAAGCTGCCGATCAAGACGCGCTTCGTCGAGCTCGAAGTGGCCGGCGGCGGAGGTGGCGAGTGACCACCCCAGAAAATCTGCGATTTTCCGGGGGCCCCGGATGAAGGTAACGGACCAGCTGCGCGACCTGCGGGAGCTCGACGATGCCGAGCTGGAGGCGCGGCTCAAGCAGTCGCGGCGCGAGCTCTACGAGCTGCGGTTCAAGCTCGCGGTCGGGCAGCTGGAGAACAACCGTGAGATCCACAAGGTGCGCAAGGACATCGCCCGGATCATGACCGTCATCCACCAGCAGCGGCTGGAGATGGTTCCGGAGGCGGCGCCTGCCGCCACCGCGGTGGCCGAGCGCCCGGTCTCGGAGGAGCCCTCCGAGGCGGAGGGTGCGGCGACCGAGGACGAGGAGAAGGAGACAGAGTGACCGACGTGCAGACGACCGAGACGCCGCAGCCGCGGACCTTTCGCAAGGTCCGGGTGGGCCGCGTGATCTCGGACAAGATGGAGAAGACCGTCGTGGTCGAGTTCCAGGACCTGAAGAGCCACCCGCTTTACAAGAAGGTCCTGAAGCACCGCGTGCGCTTCAAGGCCCACGACGAGCAGAACCAGTGCAAGGTCGGCGACCTGGTGCGGATCGCGGAGACGCGCCCCATCTCCAAGGAGAAACGCTGGCGCGTAGTTGAAATCGTTGAGAAGGCCAGGTAGCGGTGATCCAGCAGGAGACCCGTCTCAAGGTCGCGGACAACAGTGGCGCCAAGGAGCTGCTGTGCATCCGCGTGATGGGCGGCCACTACCGCAAGTACGCGCACGTGGGCGACATCATCACCGCCGCGGTCAAGTCGGCCCAGCCCGGTGGCCAGGTCAAGAAGGGCGAGGTGGTGAAGGCGGTCGTGGTGCGCGTGGCCAAGGAGTACCGCCGCTCGGACGGGTCCAACATCCGGTTCGACGACAACGCGGCCGTGATCATCAACCAGCAGATGAACCCGCGCGGCACGCGCATCTTCGGGCCGGTCGCCCGCGAGCTGCGCGAGCGCAACTTCATGAAGATCGTTTCTCTCGCACCGGAGGTGCTCTAACCCGATGCTGACCAACAAGAACCAGACCATGCCCAAGCGCCTCGACCTCGCGCCGGGCGACACCGTGGTCGTGATCGCGGGCAAGGACCGCGGCAAGCGCGGGCGCGTCCTGCGCACGCTGCCGCGCGAGCACAAGATCGTGGTCGAGGGCGTCAACATCCTCAAGAAGCACACCAAGGCGGGCCAGTCGCGGGGTGGCACGCGCGCCATCCAGGGCGGCATCGTCGACTTCGAGTCACCGCTCGCGTATTCCAACGTGATGCTGGTCTGCCCGAGCTGCGACAAGCCCACTCGCGTGCGCCACGTCCTGCTGGAGTCGGGCAAGAAGGCGACCGTGTGCCTGAACTGCGGCGAGCCCTACGAGCGGGTGCGCCAGGTGGAAAACCAGTGAGCAAAGCCAAGGCCCAGGCCAAGACCCAGGCCAAGACCCAGGTCAAGACCGAGCCCGACGCCGAGCCCAAGGCCGCACCCCGGGGCGAGAAGCGCATTCCGGACCCGGCTCCGGTCCCGGGCATGCTCAAGCTCTACCAGGACACGGTGGTGCCCGCGCTCGCCCGCGAGTTCGAGTACGACAACGAGATGCAGGTCCCGCGCATCGCCAAGGTGGTGGTCAACATCGGCATCGGCGAGGCCAAGGACAACCCCAAGGCGCTGGAGGCCGCTCTCGGCGACGTGCGCCGGATCACGGGCCAGCAGCCGATCACCATCAACGCCCGCAAGGCCGTGGCCGCCTTCAAGCTGCGCGCGGGCATGACGGTGGGGATCAAGACCACGCTTCGCGGTCGCCGCATGTGGTACTTCCTGGAGAAGCTGATCGGCGTCGCGCTGCCCCGCATCCGCGACTTCCGCGGCGTCAGCCCCGAAGGCTTCGACGGCCGCGGCAACTACTCGCTGGGCCTGCGCGAGCAGATCGTCTTCCCCGAGGTCGACTACGACAAGATCGACAAGATCCGGGGCCTGGAGGTTTCCATCGTGACCACGGCCCGGACCGACGACGAGGCACGCTCACTGCTCGCGAAGCTGGGCATGCCATTCCGCAAGAGAGGTACACAGTAGCTTGGCAAAGAAGTCCTCCATAGAGCGCTGGAAGCGAGCCCCCAAGTTCCAGGTGCGGTTCCACAACCGCTGCCGGATCTGCGGTCGCTCCCGCGCCTACCTGCGCATTTTCGGCATGTGCCGGATCTGCTTCCGCACCCTTGCCGCCGAGGGACGCATCCCCGGCGTGACGAAGTCGAGCTGGTAGTGCCGGTAGCAGCAACCAAGCCGAAGATCGACACCGGCGTCGTCAGCGATCCGATCGCCGACATGCTGACGCGCATCCGCAATGCGAACAGCGCCCGGCACACCGAAGTCCGGGTGCCGTCGTCCCGGCTCAAGCTGGAGCTGGCGCGCGTGCTGAAGGACGAGGGCTACATCGCCTCCTTCGAGGTCGAGAAGAACGAGGAGTCTGCCGGCGAGGCGCTGCGCATCCAGTTCAAGACCCGGCCCGACCGCCAGCGCGTGATCAGCGGAGTCAAGCGCATCAGCCGTCCCGGGCTGCGCGTGTACGCTCGCAAGACCGAGATTCCCCGCGTCCTCGGTGGACTCGGGGTCGCCATCCTGTCGACCAGCCAGGGCGTGATGAGTGGCCGCCAGGCCCTCCGCGCCGGCGTGGGCGGCGAAGTCCTGTGCTACGTCTGGTAGGAGATAGAAAACAAACTTGTCCCGTATCGGAAAACTGCCGATCCCGGTGCCCAGCTCGGTCAAGGTCGAGCTGAACGCCAACCGCGTGAAGGTCGAGGGCCCCAAGGGCGTCCTCGAGCGCACCGTGCCCGCACAGGTGTCGGTGAAGCTGGAGGGCGACCAGATCCTCTGCGAGCGACCCACCGACGGCCGCGAGCATCGCTCGCTGCACGGCCTCACGCGCACGCTGGTGGCGAACATGGTGATCGGGGTCAGCGACGGCTTCACCAAGTACCTGGAGCTGGTCGGCGTCGGCTACCGCGTGGCCAAGCAGGGCGAGGACCTGGTCTTGAACCTCGGCTACTCGCACCCGGTCCGCTACGCGCCGCGCCAGGGCGTGTCCATCGAGGTCGCCGATCCCACGCACTTCTCGGTGACGGGGATCTCGAAGGAGGACGTGGGCCAGGTCGCGGCCGAGCTGCGCAAGCTGCGGCCGCCGGAGCCCTACAAGGGCAAGGGCGTGATGTACCGCGGCGAGAAGATCCGCCGCAAGGCCGGCAAGGCCGGTAAGGGAGCCAAATAGTGAACCCTCCGGCGTGCGTCGCGCTCGTCTCATCGGCTCAGAGCCCCGATCCGTGCGTCACCTTGTGCGCGCGCTCGGTCACGCACCTATTGGTGCGCTCCCTCGCGTGCTCCGCGGTTCCCAACCCCATCGAATCTTTCGATTCGATGGGGACCCCCTTGACAAGTGGTCTCCACGAAGTCACGAGACTTCGTGGAGGTCGGGGCTCGGAGCCGCGATCCGAGGGCGCCACCCACCGGAGGATTCACTCGTGTTGAAAATCTTCGATCGCAAGGGAGCGCGCGCCAAGCGGCACCGCCGCGTGCGCGTGAAGATGGCCGGCAGCGCCGAGCGTCCGCGCCTGTCCGTGTTCCGCAGCCTCAACCACATCTATGCGCAGGTCATCGACGACAGCACCGGGCGCACGCTGGCCGCCGCCTCTACCAAGGGCCTGAAGAGCGGCAAGAACGACGCCGCCGCGGCCACCGCGGTCGGCAAGGCGATCGCCGCCGAGGCGTCGAAGGCCGGCATCAAGACCGTCGTGTTCGACCGTGGTGGATTCCTCTACCACGGCCGGATCAAGGCGCTGGCGGAGGCCGCCCGCGAAGCCGGCCTGGAGTTTTAGAGAGTGGCCATTAGAAACCCGCAATACCAGAGCGACCGATCCGACCTCCTGGATCGCATCGTCTCGCTCAACCGCGTGGCCAAGGTGGTCAAGGGCGGCCGCAAGTTCAGCTTCTCGGCGATGGTCGTGGTCGGCGACGGCAACGGCCGCGTCGGCGCCGGGCTGGGCAAGGCCCGCGAGGTGCCCGAGGCCATCCGCAAGGGCATGGACATCGCCAAGCGCAACATGATCACCATCCCCATGGTCGGGACCACCATCCCCCACGAGGTGCGCCTCAAGTGGGGAGCGGCGCGAATCATGCTCAAGCCGGCGGCCCCCGGCACCGGCGTGATCTCCGGCGGCGCCATGCGCGCCGTGCTGGAGGTGGCCGGGGTCAAGGACATCCTCACCAAGTCGACGGGGACCAACAACCCGATCAACACCGTGCGCGCCACGCTGGCGGCATTGGAGTCCATGCGCACCGCGCAGCAGATCGCCGAGCTCCGCGGCAAGACCGTGGAGGAGATAGTCGGCCGCCGCCTGGCGCAGGCCTACCGGCGCGCCGAGCAGACCGGCCACGTCGAGGCCGGCCCGCAGGCGGAGTCCGACGCCGCTGGGGTCGGTACCGCAACCCCGGTCGACGCGCGCGCAGAACCACGGACGCGTCCCACCCGGCGGGCGGCGCCGCCTGCCGCGGCCGAGGTGACTCCAGAGCCCCCAGCCGAGGCCGTGGCCACGCCGGAGCCCGAGCCGGAGGTGGCCGCGACGCTCACGCCGGAAACCCCCGCTGCTGCGGCCGAGGAGCCGCTGCCCGGGACCACAGCCTCTACGCCCGAGCCGCCGACTGCCAAGCCGGAGGCGGAGGCATGATCAAGGCGACCTACCGCAAGAGCTCGATCGGCTACAACCCGGCCATCCGCGCCACCGTCGTCAGCCTCGGCTTCCGCAAGCTCAACCAGACGCGTGAGCTTCCCGACACCGACGCCGTGCGCGGCATGCTGACCAAGGTCGACTTCCTGGTCTCCGTCGAGGGCAAGCCCTGGAAGCCGCCCAAGCGGTCCCGCTACAAGATCTGGCGCAAGCGCTCGGACAAAAAGCACGCAAGGGGCAAGTAGGACGGTGAAACTCCACGAACTGCGCTCGCCCGAAGGCGCGCGGACCAAGAAGCAGCGCGTCGGCCGGGGCACCGGCTCGGGGCGGGGCAAGACGTCGGGCCGCGGCCAGAAGGGCCAGAACGCCCGCAGCGAAGGCTTTCGCTTGGGCTTCGAGGGTGGGCAGATGCCGCTCGCCCAGCGCCTGCCCAAGCTGGGCGGCTTCAAGAACCCGTTCAAGAAGTACTACCGGCCCATCAACCTGACCAAGCTCAACCGCTTCGAGGACGGCGGCAGCGTCGATGCCGATGTGCTCACCCAGGCCGGGCTGGTGCGGCCGGGCGAGCCCTACAAGGTGCTCGGCACGGGCAACCTGGGCCGCCAGCTGACCGTCACCGCCAACGCCTTCAGCGTCTCCGCCCGGGCGGCCATCGAGAAGGCCGGCGGCAAGGTCGTCTTCATCGGCGGTGAGCCGGTGGCCGAGACCGAGCCCAAGGCGGGCAAGAAGTCGAGGCCCAAGGCCGTCGCGGTCGAGGACGACGATGAGGACGAGGAGCCTAAGGCCGAAGCCCCGGAAGTCACCGCCGACGACGCCGAAGGCGACCCCGAAACCACCGCCTAGCTGCCGATGAACCTGCTCCAGGCCGTCTACAACGCGCTGCGGCTGCCGGAGCTCCGGAACAAGCTGCTGTTCACGGCCGGGATGCTCATCATCTTCCGGCTCTTCGCCAACATTTCCGTGCCCGGCGCAAGCGCGACCGCGCTGCAGACGCTGTTCAACAGCACCGCGCTGCTGGGACTGCTCGACCTCTTCTCGGGGGGCGGTCTATCGCAGTTCAGCGTGGTCGCCATGGGCATGAACCCGTACATCAACGCCAGCATCATCATGCAGCTGATGACCGTGGTGTCCGAGCGCATCAAGGACATCTCCAAGGAAGGCGAGATGGGGCGCCGCCGCATCACCCGCTACACGCGCATCCTCACCGTGGCGCTCGCGGGTGGACAGGCTTACGGGCTAACCGTCCTCTTCCAGAACAGCAACCCCGCCGTGCTGCCCGCCAACATGGACTGGTTCACGCGGCTGGCCATCATCCTCACGCTGACCAGCGGCACCGTGATGCTGATGTGGTTCGGCGAGCTGATCACCGAGTACGGCATCGGCAACGGCATCTCGCTGGTGATCTTCGCCGGCATCATCGCGCGCGGCCCGCGCACGGTCATCAGCACCATCCAGTCGCACACCACCGGCGCGGGCATCGGCGACTTCCTGCCCTTCATCGCGTTCGGCGTGATCGCGCTGGCCGTGACCGCCTTCATCATCGAGGTCCAGCAGGCGGTCCGCAAGATACCCATCCAGTCGGCGCAGCGCGTGTCCGGCGGCACCCGCACCGTGCAGGGCCGCGCGTCGTATCTACCGCTGCGTGTCAACCAGGCGGGCGTGATCCCGATCATCTTCGCGATCTCGATCATGTTCTTTCCGACCATCCTGGCCAACTACTTCGCGGCCGCCCCACCGGACACGGTCTTCTACAAGGCGTCGACCTGGATCCGCACCAACTTCGTGCCCACCGGACCCAACATCACGATGGACATCGTCTACAACGCCCTCTACTTCCTGTTCGTCTTCGGCTTCACGTACTTCTACACGGCGGTCACCTTCGACGTGTACGACGTGGCCGACAACTTAAAGCGCTACTCCAGTTTCATCCCCGGCATCCGGCCGGGGCTCCAGACCGCGCGCTACCTGGGCGCCGTGCTCAACCGCGTGACCTTTGCGGGCGCCTGCTTCCTGGGGTTCATCACCGTCGTCTTACCCATCCTCACCTCGCGCATCACGGGCATCGGCTCTCAACAGCTCTACTTAGGTGGTACGGCGATCCTGATCGTGGTCGGCGTGGCGCTCGACACCATGAAGCAGCTGGAGACGCAGCTGATCATGCGGCAGTACCGCGGGTTCATCAGGTGATGGCCGCCGGCGTCCATCACTGCGAGTGAACATTCTCTTGTTTGGTGCGCCCGGCAGCGGCAAAGGCACGCAGGCCGAGTTCTTGAAGGAGCGCTATCGGATCCCGCAGGTCTCGACCGGCGAGATGTTCCGCGCCGAGGTGGCGAAGGGCACCGAGCTGGGCAAGCGGGTCCAGGAGATCATGAGCTCCGGCGAGCTGGTGCCCGACGACCTCACGATCGAGATCGTCCGCAAGCGCCTGGCCGAGCCGGACACGGCCGGCGGGACCATCTTCGACGGCTTCCCGCGCACGATCCCGCAGGCCGAGGCCCTGGACCGCGTGATGGGGGAGCTCGGCCGCCGCTTCGACCGCGCCCTGTACCTGGTCGCGCCCGAGAAGGACCTCACCGAGCGCCTGGCCGGGCGCCTCACCTGCCCCACCTGCGGGCGCACCTATCACCCCAAGTTCAACCCGCCGCCGCAGCCCGGTGTCTGCCCCGTCGACGGCACCGCCCTGGTCCAGCGCCCGGACGACAACGAGGAGACCGCGAGGACGCGGGTCGCGGTGTACCTTCGGGACACGATGCCGGTGATCGACTACTACCGCCGCCAGGGCCTGGTTTCGGAGGTCGACGCCCTGCGCGCGATCCCCGAGGTCAGGGCGGACATCGAGAAGGCGCTCGAGAAGGAGGCCGCGTGATCAACCTCAAGACTCCGCACGAGCTCGAGATCATGCGCCGCGCCGGGCTGGCCCTCAGCAAGGTCACCGCCGAGCTGGTGGAGGCCTGCCGGCCGGGCGTGAAGACCGCCGAGATCGACAAGATCGCCGATCGCCGGATCCGCGAGGCCGGCGGCCGGCCGGGTTTCCTGGGCTACAACGGCTTCCCCAAGTCGATCTGCATCTCGATCAACGACGAGGCCGTGCACGGGATCCCGGGCCCCCGCAAGATCCAGGACGGCGACCTGGTCAGCCTCGACCTGGGCCTGGTCATCGACGGCTTCTGGGCCGACATGGGGGTGACCGTGCCCGTGGGCGAGGTCAGCGCCGAGAACATGCGCCTGGTCAGGGTCACCGAGGAGGCCTTCTGGAAGGCGATCGAGCAGTGCGTGCCCGGCAACCGGCTGGGCGACGTCTCCAGCGCGGTCCAGCAGCACGTCGAGGCGGCCGGCTTCAACGTGATCCGCCAGTTCGTCGGCCACGGCATCGGCCGCAACATGCACGAGGACCCCCAGGTCCCCAACTTCGGGCGGCCGGGCACCGGGCCCGAGCTCAAGCCGGGCATGACCCTGGCCATCGAGCCGATGGTCAACCTGGGCTCCCCCGACGTCTACATCAAGCCTGACGGCTGGACGGTCTGCACGGTCGACGGCCAGCCCTCCAGCTACTACGAGCACACGGTCGCCATCACCAAGGACGGGGCCTCGATCCTGACCATCTCGGAGGAGGGCCTGAGGGCTAACCAGCAGGTAGCAGTTTGAGGTACAATCATCGTTCGTGCCCGAGCGCCCCGAGCTGGTTCGAGGCGTGGTTTTGGAACCTCTCCCCAACGGTATGTTCAGGGTGGAGCTCCACAACGGGGCCAAAGTCCTCGCCCACGTCGCCGACCGCCTCGGCACCCACTTCACCCGGCTTCGGGCCGGTGACCAGGTAGGCGTGGAGCTGGCGGAGAACGACCACAGCAGGGGACGAATCCGGGAGATCAACAGATGAAGGTGAGACCGTCCGTAAAGCGAATTTGCCCGAAGTGCAAGCTGATCAAGCGCGAAGGGGTCGTGCGCGTCCTGTGCTCGAACCCCAAGCACAAGCAGCGGCAGGGATAAGGGAGGCCTAGATGGCGCGCATCGCCGGCGTCGACATACCCCGCGACAAGCGGGTGGTGATCGCGCTCACCTACATCCACGGGATCGGCCGGACCACGTCCGAAAAGATCCTGAGGATGGCCAACATCGACGAGAGCCGCCGGGTCAAGGACGTGCCCGACGACGAGGTCGCGCGCCTCCGCCAGGTCATCGACCGCCTCTCCAGCACCAAGGAGATCCTGATCGAGGGCGACCTGCGGCGCGAGGTCGCGATGAACATCAAGCGGCTGATCGAGATCGGCACCTACCGGGGCATCCGGCACCGCCGCGGCCTCCCCGTGCGCGGCCAGCGCACGCGCACCAACGCCCGGGCCCGCCGCGGCCCCAAGCGCACGGTCGGCGTGCGCCGGAAGAAGAAGTAAGGCATGGCCAAGAAGAAGACGGTTCGCACCCGGCGCCGCGAGCGCAAGAACGTGGTCACCGGGCAGGCTCACATCCAGAGCACCTTCAACAACACCATCGTTTCGATCACCGACATCACCGGCAACGTGGTGGCCTGGGGCTCGGCCGGCGGCCAGGGGTTCAAGGGCAGCCGCAAGTCGACGCCTTTCGCCGCCCAGGTCACCGCCGAGGCGACCGCCAAGAAGGCGATGGAGCACGGCATGCGCCAGATCGAGGTCTTCGTCAAGGGACCGGGCTCCGGCCGCGAGGCCGCCATCCGCTCCCTGCAAGCGACCGGCCTCGAGGTGACGGCGATCACCGACGTCACGCCGATCCCGCACAACGGCTGCCGGCCACCCAAGAGGAGAAGGGTCTAGTAGTGCTGCCCCTCGCCCGTCCACTGTCGCTAAGCGGCCTAGGCGAACGACCGGCGCCTTCGGCGCCTGGCCCGCGTCAGCTCCTGCGCGCGCTTGGTCACGCACCTCTCGGTGCGCTCCCTCGCGTGCTCGTCGCTTCCTTGGCCTCGATCGCCGATGCCGCTGATCGACAGCGGCCGTTCGAGGGTCAGCACTAATGGCTAACTATCACGGCCCGGTCTGCCGGTTCTGCCGGCGCGAGGGCGCGAAGCTGTACCTGAAGGGCGAGCGCTGCTACACGCCCAAGTGCGCCATCGAGCGCCGCGCGGTGCCTCCGGGTATCCACGGCCAGGCGCGCCGGCGCAAGACCTCCGACTACGGCCTGCAGCTGCGGGCCAAGCAGAAGGCGCGGCGCACCTACGGCCTGCTCGAGAAGCAGTTTCGCAACTACTTCGACGCGTCCGTGCGCGAGGGCGGCGTCACGGGCCTCAACCTGCTCCGCCACCTGGAGCTGCGCCTGGACAACATCGTCTACCGGCTGGGCATGGGGGCGTCCCGCAAGCAGGCCCGCCAGCTGGTGTCGCATCGTCACTTCGAGGTCAACGGCCGCCTCGTGAACGTGCCCTCGTACCGGGTCAAACCGGGCGACGAGGTACGCCTACGCGCAAGCAACGGCGCCGTCGAGATGGCGCTCGAGGCCTCGAACGTGCGCACGGTCCCGTCATGGCTCGCCTTCAACGACGAGAAGAAGTCGGCCAAGGTGCTCGCGCTGCCCGAACGGGGCGAGATGGAGCAGGGCGTGGAAGAGCATCTGATCGTGGAGTTCTACAGCCGCTAAGGCTGGAGGGAGATTTTTCGTTTGGCAATCGATATCCAGGCACCGGTAAACCCGCAGGTCCGCAAGCTCGAGGACGGCGCCGAGGGCGCTGACGACCGCTACGGTCGGTTCGACATCGAGCCGCTCGAGCCCGGCTTCGGCACCACGCTCGGCAACACGCTGCGGAGGGTCCTCCTGTCGTCGCTCTGGGGCGCCGCCGTGACCTCGATCCAGATCGAGGGCGTGGCGCACGAGTTCACCTCCATCCCTCACGTCAAGGAGGACGTCACCGAGCTGATCCTCAACTTGAAGCAGCTCAACCTCAAGAGCTTCACGGAGGATCCCGTCAGCGTGATGCTGGACGTCAAGGGGCCGGCCGAGGTCCACGCCTCCGACATCCAGACCAGCTCCGACGTCGAGGTCGTCAACCCCGATCTCTACATCTGCACGATCGCGGCCAAGGGCCACCTGCGGATGGAGCTCAACGTGGAGCGCGGCAAGGGCTACGTGCCCGCCGACAAGAACAAGCGCGAGGGCCAGCCGATCGGGGTGATCCCGATCGACGCCATCTTCTCGCCCGTCCACAAGGCCAACTTCACCGTCGAGAAGACCCGTGTCGGGCAGTCGACCGACTACGACCGGCTGCTGATCGAGGTCACCACCGACGGCACCGTGACCCCGGAGGAGGCTGTCAGCACCGCCGCGCAGCTGTTCACCCAGCACTTGGACCTCTTCGTGCGCTTCGGCGACTCGATCGTGACCGCCCAGCCCGGCGCGCCGGTCAAGGGCGGCGGCAACCGCCTCAATGAGACTCCGATCGAGGAGCTCGACCTTTCCGTCCGCGCCTTCAACTGCCTCAAGGCCAACGACATCACCTCCGTCGGCCAGCTGCTGACCAAGAAGGAGGAGGAGCTGCTCGGGCTCCGCAATTTCGGCCGCAAGTCCCTGGACGAGATCAAGGAGAAGCTGGTCGAGAAGGGCTTCGTGCAGCCGGAGGACATGGAGACGGTCTTCCGCTAGACATATGAGACACCAGAAGAGCGGCCGCCGCCTGAACCGCGACACCGATGCACGCAAGGCGCTGATGCGCAACCTGTGCTCGTCGCTGCTTCAGAACGGCCGCATCACGACCACCGAGGCCAAGGCCAAGGAGCTGCGGCGCTGGGTCGACCGGCTGATCACCACGGCGCGCGTCGGCGACGTCGCCGCGCGCCGCCGGGTGGCTTCCGAGGTCAGCCAGCCCGAGGTCGTGGAGAGGCTCTTCAGCAACTTGGTTCCCCGGCTCGGCGAGCGGGCGGGGGGCTACACCCGGATCATCCACAAGGGCCCCCGCCACGGCGACGCGGCCCCCATGGTCGTGATCGAGCTCGTCGATTAGGCTTCGGCCGGCCGCGCGGCCGGCACCGGTTGAAAAGTGAATATCAAAGTCGTGCTCGAGTACGACGGGACCGGCTTCGCCGGTTGGCAGCGGCAGTCCGGGCGCCGGACCGTGGAGGGTGAGCTGAGGCGAGCCCTGCGCGAGCTGGCCGGCCGCGACGTGGAGGTGGTGGCCGCGGGCCGCACCGACGCCGGAGCGCATGCGCTGGGCCAGGTGGTCAATTTCCGCCTCGACCGGCTGCGGGCCGACCGCGTGGTCGGCGCGCTCAATGCGCTGCTGCCGGAGGACGTGAGCGCGCTGTCGGCCGAGGTCGTGGACGATTCGTTTCACGCCCGCTATGCGGCCCGCCGGCGCCGCTACCGCTACCGCTATCTCGACCGCCGAGCCCGGCCGGCTCTCGACCGCAACCGCTGCTGGTGGCTGGTCGGCGAGCTGGACGTGGAAGCCATGCGCAGCGCCGCCCGGGCGCTGGTCGGCAAGCACGACTGGACCAGTTTCTGCTCGGCCACCGAGCCCCCCGGACGCCGGACGCGCGAGATGCGCTCGGCCCAGGTGAGGCGCGTCGGTGAGTACGTCGAGCTCGAGCTGGAGGCGGAAGGGTTCCTGCGGGGCCTGGTGCGCGGCATCGCCGGCGCGCTGGCCGAGGTGGGGCTGGGCCGCCGGCCACCGGGTTGGGTGGGCGAGCTGCTGGCGGCGCAGGATCGGGCCGCGGCGGCGAAGACCGCGCCCGCGCGGGGGCTGACGCTGTTGGAAGTGATTTATAAGTGAGCAAGTGACAAAGCAGAAGACCTGGACGGCCAGGAAGGAAGACCTCAAGGGAGAGTGGTTCGTGGTTGACGCCAGTGGCGTGGCCCTCGGCCGCCTGGCGAGCAGCGTGGCTCGCATCCTGAAGGGCAAGCACAAGCCGACCTACACGCCGCACCTCAACACCGGCGACCATGTGATCGTGGTCAACGCCGCGCACGTGCTGGTGACCGGCAGCAAGCTGGACGGCAAGACGTACACGCGCTACTCGGGCTACCCAGGTGGATTGCGCGCGCGGACGCTGCGCGACCAGATGGAGCGCGACGCGACCTTCCCGATCACCAACGCCGTCCGCGGCATGCTGCAGAACAACACGCTCGGCGCCGACATGTTGAAGCGCCTGCGCGTCTACGCCGGCCCGGAGCACGGCCACGGGGCCCAGGAGCCCAAGGCCATCCGCTTCGACGCCAGGGGGGACATCGAGATTGGCTGACAACATCACGCGCGGCACCGGCCGCCGCAAGACCGCGATCGCGCGCGTGCGCCTGACGCCTGGCGAGGGCCGGGTCATCATCAACGAGAAGACGCCGATCGCGTACCTGGGTCAGCGCATCCTCGAGATGCAGGTCCTGGAGCCTCTCAAGCTCACCGACTCGCTGCGGCGCTTCGACGTCAGCATCAAGGTCGTGGGCGGCGGGGTCTCGGGCCAGGCCGGCGCCATCGCGCACGGCATCGCGCGCGCCCTCATCTTGTACGACATCGAGAGCCGGCCGGTGCTCAAGAAGGCCGGCCTCCTCACGCGCGACGCGCGCATGAAGGAGCGCAAGAAGTACGGCCTGAAGCGAGCCCGCAAAGCCCCCCAGTACACAAAGCGCTAGGGGGACTCCGAGTCCACCTCCCCGCAACGCGGGGAGGTCGCTGCCGGCAAAGCCGGCAGCGGGTGGGGACGTGGTGAGGTTGGCGCGTAAGCGTCGGTGGGGACCGTCTAAGGTCGCCAGTCTCGGTGCGTTGATTGCGCTCCCAGTGCCTTCTCAGGGCGGTGGTTCTCTTCGAGGCGTTCGGCGAGCCATTGGAACCACTCGAACGAATTCAGCTTGCCGCTAGCCTCACGATCGCGCTCGATCCACGGCCGTAACCGCTGCCAGGCCAGCCGGATGATGCCGCATTGCAGGTCGACCACCAGCAGTGGGATGGTGCGGCGGAAGACCATGTAGCCCTCGGTCTCGCAGATGATGCCCAGCGCCTGAACGGCGTTGAGCACATCCTCCCCACGCTTATCGAGCTCCTCGGCAGTGATCCCCTGCGGTTTTTGCGCAGCGTCCGCAGCTGAAACGCCCCAAAACCCAGCGCAATCACGAGGGTTGCCGTGGAAACCGTGTTCAGGAGAAGCTCGGCGCTCAACGAGGCGATGTGTACCCCGCACGTGACCGGCAGTCAAGCCACCCGAGGCTCCTCCCGCTTGACTCCTCCCCGCTTGACGGGGAGGTCTCGCCCGCAGGGCGGGGGAGGGGACGCCCGGCCACATCGGCGCGTAAGGGCGGAGCGCGGGCTAAGCGCTAGGCCCGGCTCCGCCTCGCGGGCGGGCGAGGCCGCGCTTTAGGTGCCATGTGGATGATGGTCAGGCTGCCCGCTTCCGGGAACACCGTGCTCTCATGCCCGTCTTCCCAGCGCACGCGGTAATGAATGGCCGAGCCGCTGCTCAGCACCTCCCGGATCTGGCCCTCCCGCACCGGCAGGCCCACCTTTCCCGACTCGACCAGCACCCGATCCCCTACCTTCCCCTCGGCCATGTCGTTCCTCCTCGGTAGCCGGTGGCTCGAAGCCCCGCGATCTTCGCACCC
>DATCNF010000296.1:0-11163 GCA_036565325.1 Candidatus Dormiibacterota bacterium
ATCGGACACCTCGCCTGAACCCTGGTGTGAACTCACGTCTCGGTCAGGCAGCCCTACGAGCTCCAACCAGGCCCTCCGGAGTTGTCGTCACGGTTGTCGTCAACCGGCCCGACGGCCACGCCCCGAAAGGAGCTCGGCGACGTCTCGCGTATTCAAAATTGGCGGACGGGGAGGGATTTGAACCCTCGAAGCACTTGCGCGCTTACGGCATTTCCAGTGCCGCGCCCTCGACCGGACTAGGCGACCCGTCCGCTGCGTTGGTCAGTCTATCGAGCGCCCTCCGGCGACCCCATCACCTCCACCCCACCCCCGCCGGCCACCAGGCAGGCGGTCGCCAGGCCCGCGAAGATCCCGTGCTCCACCACCCCGGTGACCCCCTTGAGCTGGGCGCCCAGGGCGACCGGGTCGGCCACCCCCCCGGGCAGAGTGAGGTCGAGCACCAGGTTGCCGTTGTCGGACACGAACGGCGCCTCCACTCCCCCGCGCAGCGTCCAGGTGAGCGGCGCCACCGCCTCCAGACGGCGGGCCGTCTCCCGCCACAGGAAGGGCAGCACCTCGACCGGCAGCACCCCCACCCCCAGCCGCGGCACCAGCTTCGACTCGTCGGCGATCACCACGAAGCGCCGGGCCGCGACCGCGACCAGCTTCTCGCGAACCAGAGCGCCACCGCGCCCCTTGAGCAGGTTCCGGTCGGGATCGATCTCGTCCGCCCCGTCCACGGCCAGGTCGATCGGGCCGGGCAGGTCGTCCACGACCGGGATCCCCAGCGCCGCGGCCTGCTCCCGCGAGCGACGCGAGGTGGCGATCGCCGTGACCTGCAGGCCGGAGCGCAGGCGCTCGCCCAGGAGGTCGATGAAGATCGCCGCCGTGGACCCGGTCCCCAGGCCGAGCAGCATCCCGTCCGCCACCAGCTCCAGCGCGGCGCGGGCGGCGGCCGCCTTCAGCGGGTCCTGGTCAGCCAAGCGCCTCCCGCAGCGCGCGCATGCCGCCCGCCACGCCCCCTGGATGGCGGAACACCGACGAGCCCGCCACCAGCACGTTGGCGCCGGCGTCGCGGACGAGGCGAGCGGTCTCGGCGTCCACCCCACCATCCACCTCGATGTCGAGCCCGGGCGCCAGTGCGCGCACGCGCCGGATCTTCTCCGGCGACGAGGGGATCAGCTTCTGGCCGCCGAAGCCGGGCTCGACCGTCATCACGTTGACCTCGGAGACGTAGGGCAGCACCTCCACCAGCGCCTCCGCCGGCGTCGCCGGGTTGAGGGCCACGCACGCCTTCTTGCCCAGTTCCACGATCCGGGTCAGGACTCGGTAGAGCTGGTAGGTGGCCTCGACCTGGACTTCGATCACGTCGGCGCCGGCGGCTACGAAGGCCTCCAGGAAGAGCTCCGGCCGCTCGACCATGAGGTGCGCCTCGATCGGCAGCGAGGTCGCCCTGCGGACCGCCTCCAACACCGCGGGGCCCATCGACAGGTTGGGCACGAAGTGACCGTCCATGACGTCGACGTGGATGCGGTCGGCGCCCGCCGCCTCCGCCTCGCGCACCTGCTCCGCCAGCCGGCCGAAGTCGGCGGCCAGGATCGAGGGCGCGATTTCCAGCTTCACGGCGCCGAGCCCGCCGCGGCCGGGTCGAGCAGCCAACGCGCCTGGTCGATCATCCCGCTCGGCACGCTGCCGGCCCGCGCCTTGACGACCGCATCGGCTTTGCCGGCCCCCGTCGCCAGCACCAGCACCAGGTGGGCGGAGCGCAGCGTGCGGAAGGTCAGGGACACCCGCTCCGGCGGCGGCTTGGGCGCTCCCCGGACACCGGTCACCAGGCTCGCCGCCTCAAGTGCCGGGTTGCCCGGGAAGAGCGAGGCCGTGTGTCCGTCCTCGCCCACTCCCAGCAGCACCACGTCCAGCGGCTCCAGCGTTCTCACCACCGACTCGTACTCGGCAGCCGCCTCGTCGGGGCCCAGCTCGCCGGCCATCCGGTGCACGGAGGCCGGCACCACCCGCGACAGCAGGGTCTCGCGCGCCATCCGATAGTTCGACTCGGGATCGTCGGGCGGTACGCAGCGCTCGTCCCCGAAGAGCACCGTGACACGCCCCCAGGCCACGTCCATGCCCGCCAGCTCCTGGTAGGCCAGGCCCGGGGTGGTGCCGCCGGCCAGCACCAGGGTGCGGGCGCCTCCCGCCAGCGCGTCCCGGACGGCTTCGGCGGCGGCACGGGCGACCGCGGCCGCGTCGGGCAGGACCTGGAAGGCCGGCACTCCTAGCGGAAGGCCTTGAGCAGGTCGCCGCCGGCGGCCAGGGAGCGCATGTAGACGGGGTCGCGGAGCTCATTGAGCATCTCCACCAGCAGCTCGGCCGGGCCCGCGGTCTCGAGCCGCAGGCGCTGGGCCAGCGTCTCGACCTCGCCGATGTCGATGCGCATGTCAACGTGCTCGGCGCTGGCCGCCGAGCGCTCGATCGCCACCGCGCAGGCGCGGCCGCCCGCCACGGCGTCGATGCGCACAGCCGAGAGCTCGCCCTCCGCCAGCGACGCGCCCGGCACCGACCGCAGGTGGATCTCCACCGAGTGCCCGCGGCGCGCGTTGTAAAAAGCTCCCACCGCACCGCCGGCGCCGGCCGCCGCCCGCTGCAGCTTCCAGCCCAGGGCCGAGGCCATCCAGCCCACCAGCAGCGCCGCCGCCACCCGGTTGCCGCGCGCCTCGCCCACGTAGTCGACGCCGATCGCGTTGATGCCCTGCAGGAAGCCCCGGCGCTCGTCGGGCTGGAAGAACTGGGCGACCATCTCCCGCCAGCCCTGCAGCCGCGCCCAGTGGAAGTCGCTGATGGCGACCTGGCGGCCGGCCGCCGCCGCCAGCCCGGCCAGCTCGAGGGTGACCAGGAAGGGACGCTCGAAGGTAGCCGAGTCCACCGCCAGCAGGTCGCTGAGCTCGAGCAGGCGCAGGAAGGCCGGGTCCGCGAAGGGCGGGCTGCCCAGCCACCAGAGGCAGGTCGGCACGCCAGGCACCAGCAGCGGCGCCACCAGGCTGTCGATCTTCTGGGTGGTGGCGCCGGTGACCTTGAGCCGGATGCGCTCGAACTGCACCGGCATCCCGTCGGGCGTCTGGTGTGCCTCGCTGTGCAGCCAGGCGTCGAGGCGGTCGACGTCGTGCGAGGGCGCCAGCTCGATCAGCAGCTGGCGCAGGGGATGGTGCGACGCCAGGGCGTGCCCCACCCGCTCGGCCAGCCGCGCCTCTTCCTGGTCGCCGGCGATCGCGACCAGGTTGACGCAGCAGCTGCGCGAGTGCGGCATCGAGTCGTCGCCCACGTCCTGGCGCGCCAGCTGGGCGTGCATGCGCGTGACCTCGCTGAGAACCTCGCCCAGGGTCACGCCCCGCTCCTGCCACTCGGCGGTGCGCACCTGGTCCGGATGCCGGGGATGGAGTTTGATCACGGCAGGGTCCACTGGCGGCCGTCGGACTCCAGCAGCCGCTCGGCGCCTTTGGGTCCCCAGGTGCCGGCCTGGTACTGCTCGAGCGCCGGCTTGCCGCGGCGCCACGACTCCTCGATGGCGTCCACGAACGTCCAGGCCACCTCCACCTCATCGGAGCGTGTGAACAGGGTCGGGTCGCCCAGCATGCAGTCGACCAGCAGCCGCTCGTAGGCGTCCGGTGCGTCGGTGACGAAGGAGCTGAGATACAGGAAGTCCATGTTCACCGAGCGCAGCTTGATGCCGCCGCTGGGCACCTTGGCGCTGAACTTGAGCGAGATCCCCTCCTCGGGCTGGATGCGGAGGATGAACGCGTTGGGCTCCGTCTCACGCACCTGCTCGCGGCCGAATGTCAGGTGCGGCGGGCGCTTGAACTGCACCCTGATCTCGGTCACCCGCTTGGGCATCCGCTTGCCGGCGCGGACGTAGAACGGCACGTCCGCCCAGCGCCAGTTGTCGACCTGGAGCTTGATCGCGGCGAAGGTCTCGGTCTCAGATTTGGGATCGACCGACGGCTCTTCGCGATAGCCGGGAACCTTCTGGCCGAGGACGTAACCGCCGGTGTACTGGGCGCGCGCCGTGTGCGTTGGCATCTGGCTCACCGCCAGGGGCCGGATGGCGCGCAGGACCTTGACCTTCTCGTCCCGCACGCTGGTCGCGTCAAAGGCCACCGGCGGCTCCATGGCGGTCAGCGTCACCAGCTGCAGCGCGTGGTTCTGCACGATGTCACGCATCGCGCCGGCATGGTCGTAGTAACCGCCGCGCCCCTCCACGCCCAGCTCCTCGGCGACCGTGATCTGGATCGAGTCGACGTACTGCGCGTTCCAGACCGGCTCGAAGATGGAGTTGCCGAAACGGAACACCATGATGTTCTGCACGGTCTCCTTTCCGAGGTAGTGGTCGATCCGGTAGACCATGTCCTCGCGGAAGACCTTCTGCAGCAGCGCGTTGAGCTCGCGCGCCGACTTGAGGTCGCTGCCGAAAGGCTTCTCGACGATGACCCGGCGGTAGCCGCGCTGCTCCTTGGCGAGCCCGGCCGCCCCCAGCTGCTGCACCAGCTCGGGATAGACGGGCGGCGGCACCGCGCAGTAGAAGATGACGTTGCCGCCCGTGTGGCGCTGGTTGGCGAGCTCCTCGAGCCGGGCCTTGAGGCGCTTGAACGCCTCTGCGTCATCGAACTTGACGGGAACGTAGAAGAGGTTGGCGAGGAAGTCCTTGAGCACCTCCTTGTCCACCGGCTGCGTGCGCGAGAACTGCGTCACCGAGTCCTTGGCGTGGTCCCTGAACTGCTCCTCCGAGATGTCGTCCATGGCCGCACCCACGACCGCGAAGCCGGGCGGCAGCAGGCGCTGGCGGGCGAGGTTGTAGATCGAGGGCAGAAGCTTGCGCTTGGCCAGGTCGCCCGTGGCGCCGAAGATGACCATCAGCGTCGGCTCGGCCATCCGCGACTCCTGCAGGCCGGCGCCGAGCGGGTTGGGCTCCGCGCGCGGTTTTACGGCGATGGGGGTGTCTCGCTCACGACGCCGTGACCGCCGAACTGGTTGCGCATCATGGCCAGCAGCTTGTCGGCGAAGGTGTCCTCCATCCGCGAGCGGAAGCGCTCGAAGAGCGCGGTCGTGATGGTGGGCGCCGGCACGGCCTCCTCGATTGCAGCCTCCACCGTCCACCGGCCTTCGCCGGTGTCCTGCACGTAACCCTTGACCTGCGCCAGCTGGGGATCCTTGGAGAGGCCGTCGGCGATCAGGTCCAGGAGCCAGGAGCGCACCACCGAGCCGGTGCGCCAGGCCTCGGCGATGGCGTACATGTCCATGCCCGGGAACGACGCGGACAGTTTCATGATCTGGAAGCCCTCGGCGTAGGCCTGCATGAGGCCGTACTCGACCCCGTTGTGGACCATCTTCACGAAGTGCCCGGAGCCCTCGAGCCCGGTGTGCACGAGCCCGCCGTCGTCGGGTGCGAGGTCCTTGAGCAGCGGCCGGCAGTGCTCGAAGATGGCGGGCTCGCCGCCCACCATCAGGCAGTAGCCGTACTGCAGCCCCCAGATGCCGCCGGAGGTGCCCGCGTCCAGGTAGTGGAGGCCCTTGCCCTTTACCAGGGCGGCGTCGCCGAGGGCGAGCTTCCAGTTGGTGTTGCCGCCGTCGATGATGATGTCGCCGGGCTCGCCCAGGCTGGCGAGCTGGGAGATGGTCTCGGTGGTGGGCGCCCCGGACGGCACCATCACCCACATCACCCGCGGCTTCTGCTGGAAGGCTTTCACGAACTCCTCCAGCGAGCGGCCGCCGGCGGCCCCCGCCTGCTCCTGGGCCTTGATTGCGTCCTCGGAGCGGTCGTAGACGACCATGCGGTGCCCCCGCTTCATCAGGCGCAACGACATATTTCCGCCCATCCTGCCAAGGCCGACCATTCCCATTTCCACGGCTTAAACCTCCACCAGCGCTTTTTGAGCGCCGGGGGGACTCCCCCCTACGGCCGGCCGCGCAAAGCGCTTCCCCCGGCCTTCCCCCCTCCTGCCAAGCCCGACCATTCCCATTTCCACGGCTAAGCCCCTCCTAGCCGCGCAAGGCGGCGGCGACCGAGTCTGTCAGCTGCTTCCAGCCCTCCGCCGGCTTGCGGCCGAGCGTGATGCGCGCCACAGGGTAGCCGCGCGAGGTCAGCGACTGGAAGTCGCCCAGCGCCTGTGCCTGCTTGAGAGTCGAGAAGCTGAAAGGCTGGCCGGGGATGGCGGCGTCCCGCGCGTCCTCCTGCACGATCTGCACGAAGACCCCCGTTTTGGGACCGCCCTTGTGCAGCTGTCCGGTCGAATGCAGGAAGCGCGGGCCGTAGCCCCAGGTGGTGGCGAACTTCGTCTTCTCGCGCACCGCTTCGCGCAGCCGGCCGGCCGCCCGCTCCGAGCCGGGCGTCATGGCGGTGTACGACATGAAGGCCACATAGGCGTGCTTCTTGGCCTTGCGCAGGAGGGCGGCCACCGCCTTGCCTCCCGCGACTGCCGAGACGGTCTCCGCGGCCGGCGGCCTGCCCGACTTCTGCCAGGCGCTGAGCACCTTCTTCGTGTTGTCCTTCGACTCCTGGACGTTGGGCTGGTCGAAGGCGTCGATCCCCAGCAGTGAGCCCGCGATCGCGGTGGCGATCTCCCAGCGCAGGAATTCCCCGCCCAGGTCGAGCTTGTCGCGCAGCGTCAGGGTGACCACCGGCTGGCCCGCCTTCTCGAGCGCTCGCACGCGGGCGTCCTCGGGGTCGCTGTCCATCCGCAGGTGCACGAACAGCCGGTCGTCGCCGTAGACGCCGGGCTTGCCCACCGGCTCCCCCTCCACCGGCACGATGCCCGTCCCCTGCTTGCCCGTCGACTCGGCGATCAGTTGCTCCAGCCAGTACCCAAAGGTGCGGACCTTGGGCGTCACGATCAGCGTCAGCTTGTCCCGGCCGAGCCCCGCCAGGGTCCCGAAGACCGCGCCCAACCAGACGCCGGGGTTCTTGTCCACCGGCACGCTGGCGTCGCAAGAATGGGCCATCTCGGTGGCGCGCTCCAGCAGCTCGCCGACGTCGATCCCGGCCACGGCGCCGGGGACCAGGCCGAAGTAGGAGAGTGCGCTGTAGCGGCCGCCGATGTCGGGCGGATTGGGGAAGATCCAGCGGAAGCCCTGCTCCTTGGCCAGCTTCTGGAGCCCGCTGCCGGGGTCGGTGATGGCGGCGAAGTTACGGCCGGGCTGCTTCACCCCGGCCTTCACGACCGAGTCGCGGAAGTACGCGTAATGGGAGAGCGTCTCCAGCGTGCTGCCCGACTTGCTGGCAACGATGAAGAGCGTGTCGGCGGGGTCGATGCGCGAGCGCAGCGAGAGGATGGTGCCGGGGTCGGTGGTGTCCAGCACGTGCAGCGTGGGGTGCCCTCGCACCCGCCCGAAGGTGTGGCGCAGCACGTCCGGGCACAGCGATGAGCCCCCCATCCCAAGCTGCACCACGTCGGAGTAGGAGCGTGCCTCACGAGCGACCGCGCGGAGGCGGGGCAGGTCGCCCTCCATCTTCTCGGCCACGTTCAGCCAGCCCAGGCGCTCGACGATCTCCTTCCCGGCGGCCGCGTCTTTGGTCCAGAGGGTTGCGTCTTTGGCCCACAGGCGGCGCGGCACCTCCTCCTTCTCGAGCTTGGCCACGGCCTCGTCGAGCTTGGGCTGGAGCGTGCCCAGCGAGTGCCACTGGCGCGGGCCCTTGCCCGCCTTGATCGCCCTGGATTGGTCCTTCAGCGCCTTGACCAGCGACTCGAATGACTTGGCGAAGAGGTCGACGCCCTCCACCTCCAGCTCCTCGGTCACCTTCTCCAGCGAGATGCCCAGCTCCTCCAGCTGCTGAAGCCGGCGCCGGGAGGCGTCGAGGTGCTGGTCCAGCGAGCGGCGCACCTCGCCGTGCTCGCGGAACGCGGCCAGCGTGGCCGGGGGCACGGTGTCTACCGTCTCGGGGCCGATCAGCTCTTCTACGTAATAGGTGTCGGCGTACTTGGGGTTCTTGGTCGAGGTCGAGGCCCACAGGCAGCGCTGTGGCCGCGCCCCAGCCTTCTTCAGCGCCATCCAGCGCGCGGTCGAGTGGAGCTCCTTGAAGCGCTCGTAGGCGACCTTGGAGTTGTCGATGGCGATGTGGCCCATCAGCTTCTCGCCGCCCGGCTTGGCCTCCAGCAGAGGGTCGACCTTGCTGTCCACTCGGCTCACGAAGAAGCTGGCCACGCTGGCGATCTTCGAGACATCCCCGCCGGCTCTCTTCAGGTCCTCGAGGCCGGCCATGAAGGCATCGACCACCTCCGCGTAACGCTCGACCGAGAAGATCAGGGTGACGTTGATGTTGACGCCCCGCCCCAGCATCTCCCGAATCGCGGGCAGCCCCGGCTTGGTGGCCGGGATCTTGACCATCACGTTGGGCCGGCCGCACCGGTCGTGCAGCTCCTGGGCGAAAGCAATCGTCTTCTTGGTGCTGCGCGCAACCACCGGGGAGACCTCGATGGACACGAAACCGTCGGCGCCGCGCGTCTTCTCGTACACGGGGCGGAAGACGTCGGCGGCGGCCTGGATGTCCTCCACCATGAGATCCCAGAGCATCTCGTCGGGCCGCCGGCCCTTGCGGACCAGGCGCACCATGCCCTCGTCATAGTCGGTCGAGCCCGACACCGCCTTCTCGAAGATGGTGGGGTTGGAGGTGACGCCGGTCACGCCTTCATCGCGGAGCCGCGCCAGCTCGCCGGAGGTGATCAGCTGGCGCCGGATGTTGTCGAGCCACAGGCTCTGCCCTTCCTTTTGCACCTGCTTGATCGGCGAGCCGTTCGCGGCCATCACTCTCCTCCTACTTGCTCTTGGTCGTGCTTTTGCCGGGCCCGGTCAGCAGTGAGCGGGCGGCGGCGGCGATGTGGTCGGCGGTGATGCCCTCGGCCTCCATCAGCTCGACCGGCGAGCCCGAGGTGGGCAGGTTGCGGACCGCGCAATGGGCGACCCGCGGCGGTTGCGGCTCCAGCGCCAGCGCCTCCATCACCGCCGCCGCCAGCCCGCCCTGGGGGTAGTGGTCCTCGGCGACCACCAGCCGCCCGCCGGTGTCGGCGCTGGCCTTGCGCAGGGTCTCCACGTCGACCGGCTTGACCGAGTAGAGATCGATCACGCGCGCCTTGATCCCGTCCTTGGCCAGCGCGGCGGCGGCCTCCAGGCAGTTGTGGAGGGTTACCCCGGCTCCAATCAGCGCGACCTGGTCGGAGCTTGAGCTCTTGAGAACCTTGCTGCCGCCCACCGGGAACCTCTCGTCCGCGTCATAGAGCACCGGGTAGGCGCCCCGTGTGGTGCGCATGTAGGCGATGCCCGGGAGGGAGACCATGCTCTCGGTGAGCGCGGCGGCCGACACCCCATCCGAGGGGTAGAGGACGGTCGAGGTGTGCACCGCCCGCAGCGCGGCCAGGTCCTCGAGCGCCATCTGGGAGGGCCCGTCCTGGCCGATCTCGACGCCGGCGTGGGAGCCGACCAGCTTGATCGAGACCTCGCTCACGCCCGCCATCCGGATGAAGTCGTAGGCCCGGCTGAAGAAGGCCGCGAAGGTGGAGGCGAAGGGCGCGTAGCCGCGCACAGCCATGCCGACCGCGGCCGCCACCAGTTGCTGCTCGGCGATGAACATCTCGAAGAAGCGCTCGGGGTACGCCTTGCCGAACTCGTCTGCGTGCGTGGAGTTGGAGACCTCGCCGTCCATGGCCACCACCGAGGCCACAGCGCCCAGCGCCAGGAGCGTGTCCCCGTACGCCTTGCGGGTCGCCACCTTGTCGCCCTTGGCGTACTTCGGGAGCCGCACCGGGTGGCTCGGGTTGCGCAGCTGGGCCGGTTCGCCGGGCTCGGGGCGCAGGGTGTCGACGCGCAGGTTGCGCTCGCCTCCCAGCTCCTTGATCGCGCGCTCGGCCATGTCCGGGGGCAGAGCCTTGCCGTGCCAGCCGTCCTTGTTCTCGATCTCGCTGAAGCCCTTCCCCTTGATGGTCCGGGCGATGATTACGGTCGGCTTGCCCCGGCTGCTGCGCGCATCGCCCAGCGCCTTGTCGATCTCCGCCGGGTCGTGGCCGTCGATCACCACCGGCCTGCAGCCGAAGGCTTCGACGCGGGCCGCGTAGACGTCGGTCTGCCAGCCGAACTCGGTCTCGCCGCGCTGGCCGAGGCGGTTCACGTCCACGATCGGGGTCAGGTTGGTCAGGCCGTGCTTGCCGGCCTTGTCGAACGCTTCCCAGATCGAGCCCTCGGCGATCTCGGAATCGCCGCAGAGCACCCACACGTGGTAGGGCAGCTTGTCCAGGAACTTGCCGGCCAGCGCCACCCCCACCCCGATCGGCAGGCCCTGGCCCAGCGAGCCGGTGGCCACGTCCACCCAGGGGAGGGCCGGTGTGGGGTGGCCCTGGAAGCGAGAGCCGAACTTGCGGAAGCTCATCAGCTCGTCGTCGCTGATGGCCCCGACGGCCTTGAACATGGCGTAGCAGAGCGGCGAGGCATGGCCCTTGCTGTAGATCAGGTGGTCGTTGTTCGGCTCCTTCGGCCGCGACCAGTCGTACTGCAGGTGGCGGGCGATCAGGACGGCGATCAGGTCCGCCGCCGACATCGAGGAGGTCGGGTGGCCGGAGCCGGCCTCCGTGCTGCACCGGATGGAGTCGACGCGCAGCTGCTGGCCGAGGTCGCGCAGGAAGTCGAGATCCTTTTTGGTGGGGGTTTCCGCTACTGCCATCTCAGCCTCCATTTGACCCCTTTCACCCGCGAGCCTGCAGGTGAGCCGGGGCTCCAGCGTCAACCAGCCTCTCCACCACCAGGGCCCGGTACAGCCGCTCCTGGCGAGCGGCCGCCGCCAGGTACGCGCGCTGCGCCTCCTGGCGGGGCTTAAAGGTACGGCCGCGAGGCCCCTCCTGGTAGCGCCGACCGCGCCGCCGGCCGAGGTTCTCGAGGACCAGGATCGCGGCGCCTCGGCTGGAGGCCTCGCGGCCCTGCCCGGCCACCAGCGGCTTGCCGATGGCGTCGGCCATGATCTGCATCCACGCCCGCGACGCCAGCAGCCCGGCCCCGCTGGCGACCAGCGCGCGGGCGCCCGGTGCCACCTGGTCGAGCCGGCGGTCGACGCGGGCGAAGTCGATCGCGATCCCCTCCAGGCCGGCGCGCGCGATGTCGTCGCCGGTGCTGGCCAGCGTCAGGCCCGCGATCGCCCCGCTGGCGCGAGCGGCGAAA
>DATCNF010000297.1:0-6640 GCA_036565325.1 Candidatus Dormiibacterota bacterium
GCTCGGCGTCGGTCAAAGCGTCGCGGATCTCCACCCGGTCCAGGCCCTCGAGCAGGGTGGCGATGTCGATCGGCTCGCCGTCCACAATCTGCCGGCCACCAGTCGTGAAGCGGTCCTCGGCCGGCAGCGCCGGGGCCAGCAGGCAGCGGCCGGGCCAGGCCTCCAGGGCGCCTGCCAGCTCCTCCCGCAGGTGGCCGCGCAGCCGGGAGTCCACCTTGCGGAAGATCCGCTCCGCGCCGGTAGTCAACAGGAGGTGAACCGCCTGCCGGGAGCGCACTCGCGCCTCCTCGGGCGTGCTGTCGCGGGTCTCGGTGCTGAGGGCCAGGCAGGCGACGTCCGGGCCGGCCGGCAGCAGGGCCGGCCAGATGCAGACCAGCACCCGCCCCCCGGCCAGGAAGGGCGCGGCGCTGTCGCAGGCCCCCGTCAGATCGTCCGCGACCAGCCCCAACATCCAGGGCGATAACCTAGCGGCGATGGCGCTTCTCAGCGACGGCGTGCGCGAGCAGCTGCGCGCCCGTTTCGCCGAGCGCCTCAGCGGCCCCGTCCACCTCACCCTCTATACGCGGCCCGGTTCGGGCCGCCTGATCCTGCCCGGCGGCCTCGGCTGTCAGACCTGCGAGGAGGCGAAGCAGCTGGCCGAGGAGCTCCGGGACGCCGCGCCGGACCAGGTCACGCTGGAGGTCGTCGACGTCACCGCCGGCGCCGCGCCGGACGTGAGGGAGGTGCCGACCCTCAAGGTGGCCGCGCCCGGCGGGGACCCGCGCATCGCCTGGCAGGGGCTGCCCGGCGGTTTCGAGTTCGCGACCGTGGTCGACGCCATGGAGCGCGTCTCCGCCGCCGACCCCGGGCTCAGCCCCCAGTCGCTGGAGTGGCTGGGCCGCCTCGAGGCCGACCTCGAGGTGATGGTCTTCGCGACCCCGACTTGACGCTACTGCCCGCAGGCCGTGAGCCTCGCCAACCGGATGGCCCTGGCCTCGGAGCACGTGCACGCGCTGACCGTCGAGGCGAACGAGTTCCCCGAGCTCTCGCAGCGCTTCGGGGTCTCGGGGGTGCCCCGGACCGTGATCAACCGCAGCGGCGCTTTCGTGGGCGCCCTGCCCGAGGCCCAGTTCGTGGGCACCGCCTTGAAGCTGGCCGGCCTCGATGTGGAGGCAGCGGCTGATGGAGCCTGACGAGGAGCCCGAAGCCCCGGCCGGCCCCGAGGTCGTCAAGGACATCGAGATCAAAGCGCCCATCGAGCGGGTCTGGGAGGCACTCACCGATGCCGAGAGCATCGAGGCCTGGATGCACTCAGGCGACGTCGCGGTCGACCTCCGCCCGGGCGGCTCCTACCGCTTCTTCGGCGGCGAGACGGTGGGCATCTTCACGCGCGTCACGCGGCCCCACGCCCTCGAGTACAGCTGGCGCCAGGCCGGCTGGGAGGCGGATTGGCCGGACTCGGTGGTGGCCTGGGACCTCCGCCCCGCCGACGGCGATGCCACCCGCGTCCACCTCCGCCACACCGCGTTTCCCAACGAGACCGAGGCGCAGTCGCACGACGCCGGCTGGGACGAGTACTTCCTAACGCCGATGCGGAACTGGCTGGAGGGCTAGGGCGTCCCGGACGACCGCGGCCAGGGCGTCGATGAAGCGCGAGCGGTCGTTGAAGGAGGGGGTGCGCCGGAGCTCGACCCGGTGCTGCTTGGCCCAGGCCTGGGCTTCGACGTCGAGGTCGTAGAGGATCTCCAGGTGGTCGGCCACGAAGCCGACCGGGCAGACCAGCACTTTGCGGGCGCCCGATTTCTCGATCGCCTCCAGCAGGTCGGGCCCCAGCCAGGGCTCGCCGGTCGCCGAGGCCGACTGAAAGGCCACCTCCCAGGGCGGGAGGTCCATGCGGTCCTCCAGCAGGCGGGCGGAGCGAAGTAGGCGCCCCGGGTAGTCGTCGCCCTCGGCCACGATCCGGGCCGGGAGGCTGTGGGCGGTGAAGAAGAGCCGGTCCGGGCGATAGAAGGCGAGCGACTCCGAGAGCAGGCCGCGCAGGGCGGCCGTGAAGGAGGGGTGGTCGTGGAAGCCAGGCACGAACACCAGCTCGCCGTCCCAGGCCGCCCGCAGCGCCCTCTCGTAGCCGCCCACGCTCATCTGCGCGAAATGCGGCGCCAGGGGCAGGCCGACGATCCGCTTGATCCCGGCCGCGCGCGCTTCCGCCACCGCCTCCTCGATGAAGGGCGGGGCGTGCTTCATGCCCACGAAGGCCGGCATCTCCAGCCGCTGGCCCAGGGCCTCGGCCTGGGCGCGCGTGATCTTCTCAAGCGGCGAGGCGCCGATCGCCCGGTAGCGCCCGCGCAGCTCCGCGAGGGCTTCCGGCGACGGCGGGCGGCCGCCCCGGATGTGGGTGTAGTAGGCCTCCACGCCGGCCTCGTCGCGAGGGCTGCCATAGGCCATGCAGAGGACGGCCGTCGGCGTCTTACGCGGCATGCACGTGCTCCCAGGCGTGGACGGTGTCGACCAGCAGCTGGAGGTTCTCGAGCGGGGTGTCCGGCAGCACCCCGTGACCGAGGTTGAAGACGTGGCCGGGCCGGCCGGCAGCGCGCCGGAGGATGTCCTGCGCGCGCGCCCGCACGAGCTCAGCTGGTCCCAGGAGGACGGCGGGGTCGAGGTTGCCCTGCACGCCCAGGTGGTGGCCGATCCGCGCCCAGCCGCTGTCGAGCGGCACCCGCCAGTCCAGCGACACCAGGTCGGGTCCGGTGCTGGCGATCGACTCCAGCAGGCCCGCGGTGTTGGTGCCGAAGTGGATGCGGGGCACGCCCAGCTCCGCGGTGCCGGCAAAGATGGCACGCGTGTGCCGCTCGACGCGAGCCTCGTAGTCCTCCAGCGCCAAGGCGCCGACCCAGCTGTCGAAGAGCTGGATGGCCGCCGCGCCGGCGCGCACCTGCGCCGCCAGGTACCCGGTGGCCATGGCCGCCAGCTTGCCCAGCAGCCGGTCGAAGGCCTCCGGCTCCGAGTACATGAAGCGCTTCACGAGCTGGAAGTCGCGGCTGGGCCGGCCCTCGATCAGGTAGGAGGCGAGCGTGAAGGGCGCGCCGCTGAAGCAGACCACCGGCACCGGCGACTCCTCGACCACGCGCCGCACGGCGGTGATCACCTGGGGCGCCGCCTCCTCGCCGTCGGGCACCCGCAGCCGGTCCACGTCGGCCGGGCTCCGGATCGGCGCCGCGATCACCGGGCCCACGTCCTCCACCAGCTCGAAGTCGACCCCCATCCCGCGCAGCGGCAGCATGATGTCGGCGAACATCACCGCCGCGTCGACGCCGAAGCGGCGCACCGGCTGCAGCGTCACCTCGGCGCAGAGCTCGGGGTCGGCCACGATGTCGACCAGCCGGTGGGTCTCCCTGAACTTGCGGTACTCGGGCAGCGAGCGGCCGGCCTGGCGCATCATCCAGATCGGCGTGCGGTCGACGGGCCGCCCCCGGGCCGCGTCCAGGAAGCGGCTGCTAGCGGGCGCGGGCGGCATCCAGCGTCCTCGCAATCTCCTGGTCCATGTGGGCCGCGGAGAGGAACCAGGCCTCGAACTGGGACGGCGCCAGCAGCACGCCGCGCTCGCGGAGGCGATGGAAGAAGCGCGCGAACTCTTGAGTGCTGGCGAAGAAGGCGGTCAGCAGCGAGCCCACGCGCGCGATCCTGGCCTCGGGGAGTGCCTGTGTCAGACCGGCTTCGAGCTGGGCCCCGACCTCTTCCAGCTGCGCATACAGGGCGTTGTCGAGCTGCTCGAGGGTGGCGATGCCGGCCGCCATCACGAGCGGATGGCCGGAGAGGGTGCCGGCCTGGTAGACGGGGCCGGCGGGGGCGACCAGGTCCATGAGGTCGGCCCGCCCCCCGTAGGCGCCCACCGGCAGCCCGCCGCCGATGATCTTGCCCAGTACGGTGAGGTCCGGCGCCACACCGTAGAGCTGCTGGGCGCCGCCGGAGGCGACCCGGAAGCCGGTGATCACCTCGTCGAAGACCAGCAGGGCGCCCTCGGCCTGGCTGAAGCGGCGCAGGCCTTCCAGGAAGCCGGGGGCCGGCGGCACCACGCCGACGTTGGCGGCCACCGGCTCCACGATCACGGCGGCGATCTGGCCCGCGTGGCTCTGGAAGGCCGCGCGCACCGCCTCGAGATCGTTGTAGGGCACGACCAGGGTCTGGGCGGCCACCGCCTCGGTGACGCCGGCGCTGCCGGGCAGGCCGAGGGTGGCCAGCCCGCTGCCGGCTTTGGCAAGCAATCCGTCGCTGTGCCCGTGGTAGCCGCCCTCGAATTTGAGGACCAGGTCGCGGCCGGTCGCCGCTCGCGCTACGCGCAGCGCGCTCATGGCCGCCTCGGTGCCGCTGTTGACGAAGCGCAGGCGCTTGATGCTCGGCATCCGACGCCGGATCAGCTCGCCCAAGCGCACCTCGTCCGGGTGCGTCACGCCGAACGATCCGCCGTTCAGTGACGCAGCCTGGATGGCGGCCACCACGACGGGGTGGGCGTGGCCGAGGATGAGCGGCCCGTACGCGCCGACGTAGTCGATGTACTCGCGACCTTCGGCGTCCCAGACCAGCGCGCCGGCGCCGCGCACCAGCACCGGGGGTTCGCCGCCTACCGCGCGGTAGGCGCGCACCGGGCTGTTGACCCCGCCCGGGAACAGCTCGGTCGCGATCACGCGCCCAGCAGCCGAGCGACCTCGTCCAGGTCGCGGTGGACGCCGGTCAGGATGGGGGTGTCGCGGACGGTCGTGCGCCGGCTCTCGGTGCCGCGCAGCTCGCGCACCAGGTTGCCGAAGGCCGGCAGGTCGTCGGTCTCGTAGGCGACCAGGAAGTCCATGTCATCGACGCCGAAGCTGTAGGCCAGCAATTGACGCACCTGGGGGTAGCTGTGCCCGACCTTCATGTGCTCGTTCATGACGCGCTGCCGCGTCTCCTTGTCGAGCAGGTACCAGTCGGCGCTCTTTGTGAACGGGTAGACGACCAGGTAGCGCGAGCGCTCGCCGCTGAACAGCGACTGCTCCTGCGGCGTCGGCTTCTTGACGTACTGCGAGGGCTGGATGATGCCGAGGAACGATTCGCTGACCTCGCACCAGGCGCCCAGGCGGCTGCGCAGCACGGCAGCCGAGCGTTCCTCGAGCGCCTCCAGGGAGGGGGCCAGGGACCAGAGCACGAGGTCGGTGCCCGCCTGCAGGCCGATCGTGGTGTAGGTGAAGGTGCGCACCTCGGGCTGCACCTCGAGGGCGCGCTCGAGGTCACGGACGTCGTCGCAGCGTTCCTGCGCCGTACGCCGCCGCCAGGCGGGATCGATCCCGAGGCCCAGCGCCTGGACGAACTGGCTCACTGCAGCCATTCGGCGGCGTCGGCGGCCAGGTAGGTGATCACGATGCCGGCGCCGGCCCTGGCGATGGCGGTAAGGGTCTCCAGGGCGGCGCCCTTGCGGTCGATCCAGCCCCGCTGGGCCGCGGCCTCGATCATGGCCAGCTCGCCGCTGACCTGGTAGGCGGCCAGCGGCAGGTCGAAGCGCTGGCGCGCCTGCGCCAGCAGGTCGAGGGAGGTGATCGCGGGCTTGACCATCAGGATGTCGGCCCCCTCGGCGGCGTCCAGCTCCATCTCGCGCAGGGCCTCGCGCCCGTTCGCGTAGTCCATCTGGTAGCTCTTGCGGTCGCCGAACCCGGGCGTGCTGCCGGCCGCCTCGCGGAAGGGCCCGTACAGGGCGGAGGCGGCCTTGGAGGCGTAGGCCATGATCGCCGTGTTCGCGTGCGCCGACTGGTCGAGGCCCGCTCTCAGCGCGGCGACCTGGCCGTCCATCATGGCGCTGGGCGCCACGATGTCCGCTCCCGCGTCGGCGTAGGCGACCGCGGCCTCCGCGAGCAGGGGCAGGGTGGCGTCGTTGTCCACGGTCTCGCCGTCGAGCACGCCGCAGTGGCCGTGGCTGGTGTACTCGCAGAGACAGACGTCGGCGATCAGGACCAGGGGCAGCCCGGCGTCCCGGATGCGCCTCAGCGCCGCGGGCACCGGCCCGTTGGGATCGGCGGCGGCGCGGCCCTCCGCATCCTTGGCATCCGGGATGCCGAACAGGAGCAGCCCCCCGACGCCCTGGGCCGCCAGCTCGCGAGCCCTCTCCAGGGCGAGGTCGGGGCTGAGGCGGCTCTGGCCGGTGAGGCTCTCGATCGGCTGCTTGACGCCCCGGCCGCTGACGATGAAGAGCGGAGCGATCAATTGCCGCGGCGTGAGCCGCGTTTCCTTGACCAGCGCCCGGGTGGCGGGGGTCGCACGCAGGCGGCGGGGCCGCTCAGCGGTCGGGGTCGGGACGTTGAGACGGGTCAGCTCACGCACAGGACTTCACCTCCAGCCAGTCGCGGTACTCGGCGAGCTTCGCAGACACGATCGCGGTCGCCGTTTGCACATAGCCGGCGGGCGGGGTGCCGGCTCCTCCTTGGAACAGGTCGTCAACGCTCAGGAACTCGCCGCGAGCGTGCGGCGGCACGGCGCTGGGCGAGGACAGGTCGGCGGTGGGGGGCAGGGGGCCCGCCGGCAGATGCCAGGGGCCGGCCAGGGCGACGGCGATCGCTCTTGCCGTGGTGGCCTGGTGGGCGGCGCTGCCGAGGTCGATGTGGCTGGCGCCGATGCGAGCGGCGGCGGTCTCGGCGTGTTTGGG